>JBCAXI010000100.1:0-8688 GCA_038534175.1 Planctomycetota bacterium
GGGCCGACCGTCACCAAGGACGGCGTGACCGTGGCCGAGGAGATCGAGCTCCGCGACAAGGCCGAGAATCTCGGTGCCCGCCTGGTCAAGGAGGCCGCCAGCAAGACCTCCGACGACGCCGGCGACGGCACGACCACCGCCACCGTGCTCGCCGAGGCGCTCTTCCGCCAGGGCCTTAAGCACATCGCCGCGGGCGTGGACGCCAACGCGCTGGTCCGCGGCATGAAGCTCGCGGTCGAGGCGGTCGCCAAGGACATCGACAGCCGCGCGGTGCCCGTCAACGGCAAGAAAGACATCGAGAACGTCGCGACGATCTCCGCCAACAACGATCCCGAGGTCGGCAAGATCATGGCCGACGCCTTCGAGAAGGTCGGCAAGGACGGCGTTATCACGGTCGAGGAAGGCAAGAGCCTCGAGACCGAGGTCAACGTGGTCGAGGGCATGCAGTTCGACCGCGGCTACCTCAGCCCCAACTTCGTCACCGACGCGGACGCGATGACCGCCAACCTCGACAAGTGCCTCGTGCTCATCCACGAGGACAAGATCGAGGGCGTGCAGAAGCTGGTCCCGCTGCTCGAGAAGGTGATGCAGGCCAAGAAGCCGCTGCTCATCATCGCCGAGGACATCACGGGCGAGGCGCTCTCGACGCTCGTCATCAACAAGCTCCGCGGCACGATCCAGGTCGCCGCGGTCAAGGCGCCGGGTTACGGCGACCGTCGCAAGGCCATGCTCGAGGACATCGCGGTCCTGACCGGCGCCGATCCGATCATGAAGGATCTCGGCATCGAGCTGGACAAGGTTGAGCTGGGCCAGCTCGGCATGGCCAAGAAGATCGAGATCGACAACGACAACACCACGATCATCGAGGGCGCCGGCCAGACCAAGGCCATCCAGTCGCGCATCGAGCAGATCCGCAACGAGATCGCCGCTTCGACCAGCGACTACGACCGCGAGAAGCTGCAGGAGCGCCTCGCGAAGCTCGCGGGCGGCGTGGCGCAGATCAACGTCGGCGCCGCCTCTGAGGCCGAGCTCAAGGAGAAGAAGGCCCGCATCGAGGACGCGCTGCACGCGACCCGCGCGGCCCAAGAGGAGGGCGTCGTGCCCGGCGGCGGTGTCTCGTTCGTCCGCGCCCGCGCTGCGATCGAGAAGCTCAAGGAGTTCAAGGCCGTCTACGGCAAGGCCAAGGAGCTGACGGCCGAGGACGTGGGCCAGGCCAAGTACGACGTGGCGGCCGGCATGGACGTGGTCTTCAAGGCCCTCGGCGTGCCGCTGCGGACCATCGCTGACAACGCCGGTGCCAAGGGCACGGTCGTCGTCGCCAAGGTCGAGGAGGCCAACAGCGACACCGATGGCTACAACGCCCTGACCGACACCTACGAGGACCTCATCAAGGCGGGCGTCATCACGCCAGCGAAGGTCGATCGCTCGGCCCTGCAGAACGCCTCGAGTGTCGCGACCGTGCTGCTCGCCGCGGACTGCGTCATCACCGAGAAGCCCGAGGACAAGGACGCCGAGCCCGCGGGCGCCGGCGGCATGCCGGGTGGCATGGGCGGAATGGGCGGCGGCATGGGTGGCATGCCGGGCATGGGCGGCGGGATGCCGGGCATGGGTGGGATGGGGTTCTAGCCCCTCATCGCACGCCTCGTAAGTTCTTCAACAGAAGCACATCGCGCGGCATCTGGCCGCGATTTCATCCGATTGGACACACACAATGGCCGTAAAACCCCTCGAAGACCGCATCCTCGTCAAGCCGACCGAGCCCGAGACCAAGACCGCCAGCGGGATCTATCTCCCCGAGGGCGCCAAAGAGAAGCCGATGCAGGGCACGATCGTCGCGCTCGGCCCGGGCAAGCTGCTGGACAACGGCAACCGCGCCCAGCCGTCCGTCGGCAAGGGCGACACCGTGGTCTACGGCAAGTACTCGGGCACCGAGATCGAGATCAAGGGCGACACGCACCTGATCCTGCGCGAGACCGAGATCCTCGGCGTCATCGGCGGCTGATCCCTTTGGCGGCGAAGCTTGCTGAGCCGCCACTCAGATAAAGATCACATGACCGAGCCCTCCACCATCGAACGCGTCATCGGCAAGGCCAAGCGCAAGCTCGCGCGCGGCCTCGGTGTCGACGCGCCGGTGGAAGTCTCGACGCCGCTCGAGCCGCACGAGTCCGAGCGGAATGGGCGTCGCTACAAGCTGTTCTTCATGACCGGCTTCCCGCGGAGCGGCACCAACTGGTGCGGCGCCGTGCTGAACCGGCACCCAAAGATCCACATCAGCGGCGAGTACCACTTCGAGATGCTTGCCAACGGCTTCCGGGATCTCTGGAAGAACCCGTGGCAGATGGCCGCGGCGCCGCAATACAAGGGCGTCGCCGAGGAGGCGATGCGGGAGAGCATCCGGCGCATCCTTGTTGAGGGCGCGCACGCTCGCCCCGAGGCGGAGTGGATTGGCGACCGCACGCCGCGGTGGTTCGACGTGCTGCTCCCGGGGGCGCCGCACATGATGATGCTGCGTGACCCGCGCGACATCTTGGTGTCGTTCCTGCACCACGACCTTTCGAAAGGTGGCTTCCTGCTGCGGCTCACGGCCGTGCGCAAGGAGCTGGAAGCACTGAGAGAACGCTTCCTCGCCGATGAGAATCTGTTCAAGAACGAACCGCAGTTGCTGATGGCCAACGAGACATATGTGCGCGCGGCCCTGCAGCAGATGAAGTTCTTTGCCGAGCGGGGTGTCGAGGCGATCGAGCAGGACAGGAAAGGCGAGCTCGGCGCGCCGCTGCTGCTCGTGCGCTACGAGGCGCTGCACGACAACACCGAGGCGGAGCGCGGGCGGATGTACGAGTTTCTCGGCCTCGACCCGGCCGAGGCGACCCCGCTGGATGAGCAGAGCTACTCCAAGCCGGGGCTCAAGGAAGACACGCCGACGGGCATGTTCCGCGGCGGGCGAGTGGGGGACTGGCGGACGTACTTCACGGAGGACGCCCGCCGGTGGTTTGAGGATGAGATCGGGGAGCTGAGCCGAGCGCTCGGGTACCCGCTCGAGGATTGGGAACTGTCACACACAACGACGGCCGGCTGAACGCCGCCGAGGATGTAAGAACCGGAGTCTGAACCATGTCCACCAAGCAGATCATCTTCGACGACGCCGCGATGCAGGCCATGAAGAAGGGCGTCGATCGCCTGGCCGACGCCGTCAAATGCACCATGGGCCCCTCCGGGCGCCACGTGGTCATCGAGCGTTCCTACGGCGGCCCGCACGTCACCAAGGACGGCGTCAGTGTCTCCAAGGAGATCGAGCTGCCCGAGGCGTTCGAGTCCATGGGCGCCAAGATGGTGAATCAGGTCGCCAAGAAGACCGCCGACAAGGCCGGCGACGGCACCACCTGCGCCACCGTGCTCGCCCAGGCGATCTTCGACCAGGGCATCAAGCACGTCGCCGCGGGCGCCAACGCGGTGCAGCTGCAGCGCGGCATCAACAAGGCCGCCGAGGTCGCCGGCGCGGCCGTTGATGGCATCGCCATCCAGTGCAAGGGCAAGGCCGATTACAAGAAGATCGCCGGCGTCTCGTCGAACCACGACGAGCCCGTCGCCGAGCTGATCGCCGAGGCGATTAACAAGGTCGG
This sequence comes from Planctomycetota bacterium, assembly GCA_038534175.1. GTDB lineage: Bacteria > Planctomycetota > Phycisphaerae > Phycisphaerales > UBA1924 > JBCBZM01. Next base: position 3,621 of record JBCAXI010000100.1, read on the forward strand.
CGCCGACGGCGTCGTCGAGATCGAGGACGGCAAGAGCAACGACACCACGCTCGACTACGTCGAGGGCATGCAGTTCGACAAGGGCTACCTCTCGCCGTACTTCATGACCGACCCCAAGACCGCCGAGGCGGTGCTCGAGGACGCGCTGATCCTCATCCACGAGAAGAAGATCTCGAACCTGCCCGACCTGCTACCGCTGCTGAACAAGGTCGCGACGAGCGGCAAGCCGCTGCTCATCATCGCCGAGGAGGTCGAGAACGAGGCCCTCGCGGCGCTCGTCGTCAACCGCCTGCGCGGCGTCCTGAAGATCGCCGCGGTCAAGGCGCCGGGCTTCGGTGACCGGCGCAAGGCCATGCTGGGCGACATCGCCGTGCTCACCGGCGGCACGTTCTTCGCCGAGGACCTGGGACGTTCGCTTGAGTCGATCGAGCTGTCCGAGCTGGGCACGGCCAAGAAGACGATCATCACGAAGGACGACACCACGATCATCGAGGGCGCCGGCAAGAAGAAGGACATCCAAGGCCGCGCCGACCAGATCATGAGCCAGCACGAGAAGTCCACGAGTGAGTACGACCGCGAGAAGCTCATGGAGCGCCACGCCAAGCTCACCGGCGGCGTCGCAATCATCCACGTCGGCGGCGCCACCGAGGTCGCGATGAAGTCCAAGAAGGACCTCGTCGAGGACGCACTCCACGCCACCCGCGCCGCGGCCCGCGAGGGCTATGTGCCCGGCGGCGGCGTCGCGCTCCTCCGCGCCCAGGACGCCGTGCTCGACGCCAAGAAGAAGGCCAAGGGCGACGAGAAGCTCGGCTTCGACATCGTCGCCGCGGCCATCGAGGCGCCGGCCCGCCAGATCGCGGTCAACGCCGGCTACGACGGCGACCTGATCGTCGAGGACATCAAGGAGACGAGCGGCAACGAGGGCTTCAACGCCGCCACCGGCGAGATGGAGGACCTCGTCAAGCGGGGCATCATCGACCCGGGCCTGGTCGCCAAGACCGCGCTCATCCACGCCGCGTCCGTCGCGGGCCTGATGCTCACCACCGACGTGCTCGTGGCCGACCTCAAGGACGACGCCAAGCCGGAGGCGATGGCGACGGTGTAAGGCGACGAGCGCCGTTTGGCGCCTATCGCATCGATTCCATGTCTCACTCGCTAGAAGTCATTGTCGATCCCAAAGCGTCACTTCCCGCGCCGAAAGCGTGGAACGAGGCAATTGCATCGCTTGGGTACGACATGACCCTCGATGACTTCGATTGGGACACGTTTAGTGGGTTCCTGCCGTGTCGACTCGTTGGCGTATCGACCGGCTTTGAGTTGTTCAAGGATGTGGAACGGCATAAGAAAGGCTGGTTCAAGAAGCCACTGGCGTACGTACAGATCTCGCTCGTTCTTGGATCGCGTTGGATTGAGACTGTGGCTGCATCAGTGGCTCAGCAGGCCCTAGTGAAGCTAACACGTGGCAGGGGAGCGTATGAAGGCGACCCACTTTCCGAAGAAGATTTGGCGGAAGGCTCGCGTGACTTGTACGTCAATTTGCAATACATGCTCGCACTGTTCGCCGTTGACGATGCCGGGCTTCCAGCAAATGAACCTCCACTCTTCGAGCCCTTTGAGACAGATCAGCAACGGACGGCGATGATCGAACGGCTCTTGAGTGCTAGAGACGTTCGGCGTGTTGAAGAAACTGGGAACATCCGGCTCAGCAAGCGGGCTCGGGAAGACTTACTGAAACTGACAGAAGGCTAAGCCAAGCTGATGCCCACCACCCGCGACTATTACGACATCCTCGGCGTTGACAAGACCGCTGACGCCGAGGAGATTAAGCGCGCCTATCGCCGGCTCGCGATGAAGCACCACCCGGACCGCAACCCGGGCGACGCCGAGGCCGAGACCGCCTTCAAGGAGGCGGCCGAGGCGTACGAGGTGCTCGGCGATGACGAGAAGCGCCAGCGCTACGACCAGTTCGGGCACGAGGGCGTCCGCGGCGCCGGCGCGGCGGCGCACGACTTCAGCCGCATGGACATCTCCGACATCTTCTCGATGTTCGGCGACATCTTTGGACAGCAGCAGGGCGGTGGTGGTGGCTTCGGTGGCGCTCGGGGCGGACGCCGCGGCGTGGCCCGCGGCTACGACCTCGAGACCGAGGTCCACATCGAGCTCAAGGACGTGCTCATCGGCACCGAGCGCGACGTCGAGTTCACACGCCTTGACGTCTGCGAGACCTGCGACGGCAGCGGCGCCAAAGAGGGCACCAAGCCCGTCACCTGCGAGACCTGCGGCGGGCAGGGCAAGGTGCAACAACAGGGCCTCGGCGGTATGTTCCGCATGGTCACCGCCTGCCCGCGCTGCAAGGGCCGCGGCACGATTGTGACCGACCCGTGCTCGACTTGTAGAGGGAAAGGCCGCACGCCCAAGAAGCGGACCATCAGCGTCAAGATCCCTCCCGGCATCCAGGACGGCCAGGTCGTCCGCGTGCAGGGCGAGGGCGAGCCGCCGCCGGCGGAGGTCTCGCCAGATGGCACGGGCGTCCGCGGCGACCTGCACGTGGTTGTGCGCGTCGAGGACCACGAGATCTTCGCCCGCGAGGGCGACCACCTGCTGCTCGAGATGCCCATCGGCTTCAGCCAGGCGACGCTCGGTGCCGACATCGAGGTCCCCACGCTTGGCGACCCCGAGGAACTGCGCATCCCCGCGGGCACGCAGCACGGCAAGCTCTTCCGCATCGCGGGCGCGGGCCTGCCGAATCTCCGCAGCCAACGCCGCGGCGAGCTGGTCGTGGTCACGAAGATCGAGATCCCGACCAAACTCAGCGGCAAGCAAGAGGAGCTGCTCCGCGCGTTCGCCGAGACCGAGGACCACAAGGTGCTGCCCGAGTCGCACGGCTTCATGAAGAAGATCCGCGACTTCCTGGGCGGCTAAACCACGCCGCTAGATTTCCACCATGCTGTTCCGGAAACGACCCATGGCCGAGACCGACGAGCAACTCAACGACACCAACGAGGTCGAGCCGACCAACACCGACGAAGCGGTGGAGGACATCGATCCGATCGAATCGCTCCAGAGCGAGGTCGAGGACCTCAAGGACAAGCACCTGCGCGCGCTCGCCGAGATCCAGAACACCCAGCGCCGCTCGCGCCAGAACGAGGAAGAGGCCCGCAAGCAGGGCGCTCGACGCATCCTCGACTCGGTCGTGCCCGTGCTCGATCACTTCGATCTGGCGCTCGGTCTCGATCCCGCGACGACCAGCGCCGAGCAGATCATGGGCGGTGTCTCCGCGATCCGCGAGGAGTTCCGCAAAGCGCTGGCCGCGGCTGGCGTGACCGAGATCGCCGTGGAGCCCGGCGCCGAGTTCGATCCGCAGCGGTGCGAGGCGATGCTGCGTCAGCCGAGCGACGAGGTGGCCGAGGGCTGCGTGATCGCCGTGCTGCAGGGCGGCTACGCGATGGGCGACCGGGTGATCCGCCCGGCGAAGGTGTCGGTGTCTTCTGGTCCCGCCGAGTCCGCGGGCGGTGAGGAAGCCTGAATGCCCACGTACGACTATCGCTGCAACGCGTGCGATCATGAGTTCGAGTTGTTCCAGTCGATGAGCGCGCCGCACAAGCGTAAGTGCCCCGAGTGCGGCAAAAACAAGCTCGAACGCCTGATCGGCACCGGAGCCGCGGTGCTGTTCAAGGGCTCTGGCTTCTACGAGACCGACTACCGCAGCAAGTCGTACAAGGAGGGCGCCGACGCCGAGAAGAAGGCGTCCGAGCCCAAGAAGGACTCGAAGGACAAGAAGTCCGACAGCAAGAAGCCCGAGACAAAGGTGAAGACCGACAAGCCCGCCAAGTCCAAGAAGAACGACTGATGGACAACGTCATCGCCCTTGGCGTGGACCTCGTCGATGTCGCTCGCATCAAACGGTCGATCGATCGGCATGGCGACCGATTCTTAGAGCGTGTTTTCACGCCCGACGAGATCGCCTACGCCGGTGACAAGAAACGACGCTTCGAGCATCTCGCCGCGCGATTCGCTGCTAAAGAAGCGGCCCTCAAGGCCATCGGCACGGGCTGGCGTTCGGGCATTGCGTGGACCGATATCGAGGTCCGTTCACTGGCGAGCGGCGAGCCGGCGCTGTCGGTGTACGGGCGCGCCGGCGAGCTGGCGCGCGAGAAGAACATCGATCGATGGTTGATCTCACTGAGCCACACCGAGACGCTGGCGTTCGCGTCGGTCATCGGCCTCGACGCCTGATCTATTGGGTGCCGTGGTCTGACGATCGAAGCGAAGAAGGCCGCGACGATGCAATCCCAATCGTGGCCTTCGCTGTGCTCAGACCACGGCACCCGAAGTGCTAAGGCTCTACCAGGGTGGCCAGCATCGGTCGAAACTCGGCCTCGTACCACGCTTTCCACGCCTCGCGGTCGTAGCCCATGTCGGCGGTGGACGAGCCGTAGTGGCGCGAGGTGAGATCGACCAGCGCCGCATGCACGGGCGCGCGATACGTCGTGACGACCGCGTCTCCAACACGCAGCAGCACGCCCTCGGTAATGACGCTGAGCTGGGGGTCGAACGCCACGGCGCTGTCGGACACCACGGGCTGAAGATCGCTGACAAAGGCGGTCTGCGTCGCGACCATGATCCAGGCGAGGTCGCCCGTGCGCGGCTGGCTGCCGCCGGAGGCGACCTGCGCGTGGATCAGCAGCGGAACCAGCTCGACCAGATTGAGGCTGTTCACCAAGCCCGCGGCGGCGGCGGGCGGTCCGTCGCGCGCGTCGCCGAGGGCGCCTGCCAGCACGAGGCGGACGCGCTCGGAGGTCTCGCCGACATGATCGACGCGCTGGGCGAGGCGCCGAGCGGCGGCGCCGCGATGATCCTGGTCGCGGTCGAACACCGAGGCCCACGCCAGCGCCGCGTCGGCGTCGTCGGTCGCACGCTCAGCGAGAAGATCGAGGACGCCTGTGCGGACGTCGGCGTGTGTACGCTCAAGCTCTTCGAACAGGACCGGCACCATCCAGGGCTCGTCATAGGCACGGAGCTTCCAGAGCCCGACCTGGCGCCGCTCGATGTGCCCGGAAGAGAAATG
>JBCAXI010000101.1:0-8658 GCA_038534175.1 Planctomycetota bacterium
GCCCGTAGGTGTCACCACCCCCAACTGCCCTCGACGCCCTTGAATGGCCCGGCCAGGTCGCTCGTGATCCAGCCGCTGTAGAACCCGCCCGGCTGCGGCGTCACCCGTTCGTCGTCCACCCAGCACGCGTCCATCGGACCGGCGTAGAACGAAAGCCAGCCCGCGTGCGCCAAGAAACGCGCAAATGGCGTGGGGTATGAGAAGGCCGCGGCCCGCGCCACGCGATCGCCCTCCCCGCTTGGCGAGACGACGTCGTGGTACCGGGCCCGCCCCTTCCACTCGCAGAACGAGCCGCCCTCCGACGAATCGCGCGCCATCTCGGCATCCACGTCCTCGGGCGGGAAGAAGTACACCGGCGGGTGGCTGGTCTCCAGCACCTTCACGCACCGCGCGGACCGCGCAACCTCGCGTCCGTCGAACACCACGCGCAGCGTCCGCGTCTCGCGCTCGATCGACGGCGGCCGCGGAAACGTCCAGACGCTGGTCTGGCCGGGGCCAGGGTTGTCGGGCTTGGGTCGTCGCATCGGCCCTCCCAGATCAGTCCGAGGGCAGCCACACCCAGAGGGCGGGGCGCCCGCAGTTGCAGTGGACGGCGCGCCCCAGAAAGCCGAGCCCCGCCAGCCCGAGGAACACACTCGTGCGCGCCGCGTCCAGGCAGCCGGGCCAGCGGGACACGAGGGCCGACGCCCCGCGATTCGCCACGCTCGGCACGGGATGAAAGATCGCCTCCACGCCGGAGGCTCGCACGGGCTCGTCGTCCTGAAGGCGGTCGAGAGCCCGGATGACGCCGTCGATGGCGCTGTCATCGCCCACGCGGGCGCGCCAGCGACGGTCCACGCTCGCCACACCGGCCCTCGAGAGGGTGGGCAGCAGCAGCAGGCCCACGAACGACCAGAGTGTGAAGCCCAGCGCGAGCATCACGAGGCCGACCGCGTTGTCGAGGCGCTCGCCACCGAGCCACGCCGCCAAGAGCGAAACGCCGAGCCACGTAAATGCCAGCGCGACCCACCGCCCACGTCGCCACTCGGCACTCCGGGCGATGAGCCCGCGCCGTTCCCACGCGAGCGCCAGCTGCTCGGACGACAACGCCCGGCGCCAGAGCGAGGGCGCCCAGACCCGACGGGGACGCAGCGCACCCAGCACGCCGCCGGTGAACGCCTCATCATCGGTCTCGACCCACGCCCGCGGGATATCGTCCGAGGCTGCCGTGTCGCCGCGTCTGGCCGCGTCATCAACACACGTCACGCGCAGATCCGCCATCGCGCGGGCGAGCGGGGGCCGAGCCATGAGCAGGAGCGCGCTCAGCGCGACGCTCACGCCGATCACGCCCGGCACGCCGAAGAGCCGCCCTGCGATCAGCAGGCCGCACGCCGCGACGAACCACGTTGCCGCGTGCACCGCCACGCCCCGCGCGAGCCGCGCGGCAAACACGGACGCCGAGGGCACGCGTCGCCCGTGCCGCCGCGGGAGGAGATAGCCGCCTAGCACATCCGAGGGGAGCTGCGTCACCACGTACAGTCCCGCGACGAGCGCGAGCAGGGCGATGTCCCCGGCCCATCCGCCGCTCCACCGCTGCTCTAGGCGATCGAGGGAGCCCGAGCCGAGCAGCAGCGCCGCGATGACCACGTGCAATCCAACGGTGCCGATGCCAAGCCAGAGCCGAGCCCGTCCATAGCGAGAACTGCCGTCAGCCGACGCGTCGCCGTCGGGTCGCTTCGGAGCGGCGTTGTGCGTCGGATCCAGCGGTGTCGCGTCGATCGTGGTCATCTCAGTGTCTTTCGTCGCGTGCCGACCCCCGGATGACCCGCCCGCGTTGTCCCGTGGGCCGCGCGAGTCCGCGATCATGCCGGCCCCGGCGGCCCCCCCAGCCGGGCCGTGTCCGGCCCCTCGCGATCGACGTACGTAAACCACGCCGCCCCGTGGCTGAACCGCGGCAGCGTCTGCCCGAACCGCGTGTGGCCGCGGAACGGTTTCTCACGCTCTATCACGAGCGTCTCGCGACGCGGCCGCCCCTCCGCCGGATCCCGCACAAGCATCGACACCCCGCGCCCAGCCAGCGCGGGGCTCGAGCGCGGACGCATCAGCGCCGACCGGGCCCGCTCGATGCTCCGCGGCACGATCGGTTGGAAGCGCTCGTCGCGGCAGACGCACGCCGCGTGCGGGGCCCCTCGATGAGCCACACGCAGCGACGCACCCGCCCCTAGTGGTCGGAGTGTCGGACCACGCCGTCGCCCTGGTCCCAGTACGCCGAACGCGAGCGGCTGAGAACGTCCTGTTCGCGATTCGGGACATCGCACGGGACGAAATCGGCGAAGGTCCCAGAATGGAACATGCCGAAGTCCATCGCAGCGGCGGACCTTATGACGCCAGAGACTTGAGATCGCGCGCACTCGCGCTGTGCACCTCGATTCGAGCCCGATGGAGAAACCGATGCTCGATCTGATCGACGCCTTCCTGCCCCAGCTCGTCGGGTGGTCGGTGGCGTGGCTCGCGGCGTCCGTCGTCGGCCTATGGATCGCGACGCCACGACGCTTCTGGAGCTCGTTCTGGTTCATGTCTGGGCTGTGGTGCTGCGTCAACGTCGCGATCGCGGTCCTCTCGATGGTCGCCCCCCCCGCGACGACGGAGGAGTTCACCAAGCTGCTACTGATCAACAGCGGCCTCGATGTGCTGTATCTCATTTGCGGCGTCGTGCTGGTCACACGCCGACAGTCGATTCCGCGCGGCTTCGGTGCCACCATCCTGCTGCAGGGCGCCGCGCTGCTCGTCTTCGATCTCGTCTGGTGGACTCTGCTAACCCGCGGCTGACGGACGTCCCCGCGTCAATCCCCGAACAGTGACGCCTGCCTAACACTCCGCGCACGGACCGACTTCGCCTCGTGCACCAGGTGCCCGAGCAGACACCCCGCCGCCGCAACACCGCTGAGGTACGCGCCTCGATCCGACCCGCCGCGCACCAATCGCCCACCAGCACGAGACCACGCTGGCGATCGAACAGTATCTCCGGCGCCGGGTCAAGTGAGCCGAGTTCGTACAGCCAGCGGTGTACGCTCGCGTGCTCCGGCTCCGGCAGCGTCTCGCCCACCGCAGATGACAACACCGCCTGCAGCCGCGCCGCGACCTCGCCCCTGTCCAACTCGAGGTGCTCGCGCATCCAGGAGTCCGTGGCGTGCAAGACCCATGGCTCGCCCTCGGGGCGCCCAGGCTTGCTTGAATCGCGGATCGCCCACGACAGGGCGTGGGTGTCGAGGTTCACGAACAAGCCGTCGGCCTCGATCGGCAGCCGCGAGCCGAACGCGCACATCGCCGCCCAGCACGGTGCCATCGACTCCTGGCGGATCTCCTCCGCCAGCGGCAACACGCCAGCGATCAGCTCCAGCGCCTGCGGCGCCGGCACGGCCACGATCATCGCGTCGAATCCGTCCAGCCGCGCACCGTCGTCGCACGCGACCGACCAGCCCGCGTCGATCCGCTCGATCCACTTGGCCCGGCGCCCGTGCCGCACCTCGCCCGTCGGGCCAGCGTCTCGCTCATGTGCGCCACTAACGGCCTTTGCCCGGCGCGCCGACGTCCGCGTGTCCGACGACACGTTCATCCGCACCTCACCCAGGCGATCGATCGACGCGAGCGAAAGCGCTCCTGCCGCAACCAAGCCCCGCTCCAACCACGACTCGACGACCCGACCGAATCGCGGATCGCGCGCGGTGGAGTATTGCGCGCCGTGGTCAAACACTGGCCCGTCGCGCCAGCGCGTCGAGGCCCGCCCGCCCGGGCCGCGCCCCTTGTCCAGCACGACGACCTCCGAGTTGTGGTCCGCCAACGTCCGCGCCGCCGCCAGGCCCGTGATCCGCCCGCCCACCACCAGCACCGCAGCGATGACCCCAAGCTCGCCGACCCTACTTGCGCGCGATATCGATTCAGGTCGATCCGCTCTGCATGCGTCTCGGTCGATGGGGCCCGCAGGCACCCGTACATCAGCTCGTGTTGAACGAAAGGGCGATCGAACAGGCCCAGGCACCACAGCAGCCCGCCGTAGCTGTTCGGGTCGCTCCCATCGCGTGCGTAGCGATGGTTCAGCTCGATCAGGCGACGCTGCGTCGCCACGACGCCGCGACGCCCGCGTGCCACCCGAGCAACGCCTTGCCCCACGTCATGCGCACGTTGTTGTGCAGCTCCCCGTGCGTCAGCAGGGACCGCTGCGCAGCGTCCCAGAACGTGTCGCGGGTGAGACCCCGCGTGCGCGTCTCGCCGTCGAGTAGATCGCGCGGATCGTCCGCGTGCTCCGCGATCGTCTGACACGCCCAATCCGGCAGCCAATCGCCGAACCGTTCGGAACGCATGCGCACGTCCCCGTTCAAATCGCGCACGTTGCGGCGCCCCTCACCCCCGATGCGATCGGCCCCGACCCGATCGTCAGAACAACCGCAGGCAACGCCGACCACACGCCGTGCACCGTCGCGACGCCCCATCCCGCCCGAGCCGCGCTCACCCGACGCGGCCTGATTGAGGCATCATTCCAGTGCGCTTGTCCCCAAAGCTGATCCGATTGGAGCGTTAGGGATTCTGCATCATCACAAAGCCCGACGCTGGTACAGGAACGGGGACAAGCGCAATGCCGTGCATTCTCGCATAGCACATGGACTCGGTTCTTTGGGGTAGGGCACAACCGTCGGAATACTCACAAAGACTGCGGACTGCCTACCGAGGGAAGATCCATTCGAGCTGCGACAACTCGGGATTCGTACCGCTCGCGATCGAAACACGTACATCAGCCCCAGCAACCCGGCCGCACCAAAGCCCGGATTTGCAGGTCAGCAAGTCGCGAAAAAAAACTTTGTCTTTGTGAGCTCCTAGCAAACCAGACGGTGCTCCTCTCTTCAGACCGCGCAGGCCAGTCGTGTTTGGCCTTGCCTAATCACTGGAAGAGGAACAAGCCATGACGCTCGTAACCACATCTTTTGTCGCCATCACTCTGACCGCCGGTTCGGCAGTGTTCGCCCAGCCGCTAACCGGCTCAGGCCAGCACCTGCCCATCCCTTCGCCGAACCCGGGCGCGCCTGCGAACCTGGCTCGCTCGGTCACAACCAACACCGGCGGCTTTACCGGCTCCTGGTCTGCCCCCGCGCTGTCGCCTTGGATCGGATCGTTCACCGCGATCGGCCCGGTCCCTGGCACCACGAGTTCATCGGCCGGCGTGACGCTCTACGACTTCACGTCCATGCCCACCACGCAGCTCCCCGTCGGCACGTTCTTCCGATTCGGCGACGTTGACCAAGGGGCGGGCCAGTTGGAGACATTCGTGCTCCAGGCGTTCGGTTCGTCGGGCATCGTGACCTCGCCCTGGCTCGATCTGCCGATCGGCGTCAGCGGAACGGGCATCAGTCCCACCACAACACCGGGGTGGAGCTTCAACGCGGGCACCGGCGCGTACACCATCGATGGATCGAGCGTCTTCGGCAACCCCAACGTCGCTGTCTACCTCACCAACAACGTCGCGCTAACCGGGCTCGAGCTCCGACGGTCGACAACGTTTTCCACGTTCAGCCTGCACGCCCCGATCCCAGCGCCCGCCTCGACGGCGCTGCTGGCCGCGGGGGGCGTGCTCGCGATTCGACGTCGGCGATCATGACCCCGCCTGCACAGCACGCTGCGGTGGACGGCTCCGCTCGACGCGACCGTCCGCCGCGCGCGTGTCGTACCAGCGCAGCGTGGCGTCGGAGCCGGCGACATACAGCCGATCACCGCTGAACTCCACATCGAACACCATACCCGTGAGCGCATCGATCCGGCTGATCTCACTGCCCGAATGCAAGCTCCAGATTCTGACCGTGCCGTTGCGCGCGCCCGATGCGAGGATGCCGTCAGGGCCGAACGCGAGATCAAAGACGCCCTCACGATGGCCCGAAAGCTCGAGGTAGGGCTGCCAGCCGGCGGCCCGCTTCTGCCAGACTCTCACCACAGCGTCGTCGCCGGCAAACGCGAGCAATCGCCCGTCGTCGCTCACGTCGATCGACCGGATCCCGCTTGCGACTGTGGCGTTCGTGGAGATCACCTCGGCGCGCATCGTGCCTGGATCAACGCGAGCCACCGATGAATCGGGCAGCGAGACCGCGTAGATCGAGCCGGCCCTCCATCGCAGCATCGGCGTCCGATTGGCCTTGAGATCAACTCGGCCGATGGGCGTCCCGTCGGCGGTCCGGAAGACCTCGATCACACCACGCGTCCCAACCGCTACGCGATCTCCGTCCGGCGACACGGCGAGCGTATTTGCGGGTCCGCTGAGGCTGGTTCCCCACACCGGCACAAGTCCGTCGGGGACCGATTCGAACAGGAACAGATCACCGCCGTAGGTTGCTGCGACACAGCGCGATCCAGTCGGGAGCCACTCGACAGCGCTCACGGGATCATCAGCCGGTGGCCCCTGGACTGCTTCACCTGTTGTCAGGTCATACCGAATCACCCTCGGCATCGCATCATCAAGCGCGGCAAGCAGGCAATCGCCGCTCTTGTTCACCGCGAGGTCGAAGACCGTCCCTGTTCCGAGCATGACGCCGCTGGGCTGCTTCTCGAGTTCGAGACTCCAGATGCGGCCGACACCGCCTCGATCGACCGAAAGAACGCCCCGCCCGGCATCCATGGAGAGCAGCACGCTGGGTCGATCTCGATGGGCCATCGCTTCCAAGATGAGCCCGAGCGTGTCGGCACTCCAGAATCGCACCCCGTAGTCCGCCGACGCGGTCACGACCACAGCAGCGCCATCCGCGTCGTTAACAAACCGAATCGACTCGATCCAACCGTTCGCCGCCACAACTTGGCGCGTCTCACCGGTCGAGGTCTGCAGGACCGTCAACTCACTGCCAGAGGCGAACGCGAGCAACTCGCCCTCAGAGTCCGCGGCGATCGCGGGGCGACCCTTTCCGAGATCAATGGGCCAAGTCTCGAGCACGCTGCCGTTTCGCCGGTTCCACTCCCGAACGGTCGCGTTGTCGCAGATCCCGAAGACACGCCCGCTCGCGCTGACCGCGGTCGTCCTCACGCCGTCATTGATCTCCCAAGACGCTGCGGCACTCAAACTAGAGCACAGGAGCCGCCCCTCGGCAAGCGCGGTGACGACGCGTCCGTCGTCCGAGACCGCGATCTCGGCTTGCCCCACAAGATCCTGCCCGCGGATATGCGCAATCTCTGAATCGACCGCCCCGGTCCACAGCGTCCCCGAGTCATCCAGCCACGCGAGCACACGACCGGATTGATCCAGCGTCGCCGCTCGCGGCATAAACCGTTCTCGGATGGTCGTTCGATCTCCGTCTGGATCGATCGAGACAAGCGATGAAGCGGTCCCGTCGATGGCGTAGACGACTCCGCCCGCGCCACCGCCAATGAAACGATCGTTCGATCCATCGATGCGGAGCGTCGCGTCAATCCGATGGCGGCTGTACAACTCCCTGAGTCCCCAATCCGCGAGACGCGGCAGCGCCCCGTTCATTGCTTCGGTTTCGGCACATGACCAGAGCAACGATTCTGCGGCCGCGAGGTTGCCCGCTTGCCCCAGAAGACGCCCCTCCCTGAATCGGTTCGCGTGCAGCGCCAATTCCAACTCGAGCGACCGCTCGCGCAGCCGGTCAGCTTGCATCGTCGCCAGCACACCAAAGATCACGCTCGCGATGAGCACCGCCGCGGCCACCAGGATCGGCACGCGCCGCCGCTTGATTTCGGACCGAAGAACGTACCAGTTGCTGTCTGAACGCGCCTCCACGGGCTCGCCGCTCGCGAAACGACGCAGGTCGGCGGCGAACTCCCGTGCCGACTGATACCGGCGTTCGCGGTCCGTCGACATCGCCCGCGTCACGACCGCGTCGATATCCGCGGGCACCGAAGCGCGGCGATCCGAAGGCTTGGTGATTAGGACTCGATCGGCCCGCTCCAGATACGCTGGAAGGCTGGTCGAGTCCCCGTGAGGGAGCTGCCCCGTCAGCAGCCTGTACATGACAACACCCAGCGAGTAGATATCGCAACGTGTGTCCGCAGACTTCTCGCCCCTGAGTTGCTCAGGAGCGGCGTATGCGAGCGTGCCCAAGAAGGCACCCGACCGCGTGTTCACGCTCTCGAACTCGCCCTCCGGGTCAAGCAGGCGGGCGATGCCAAAATCGAGCACCTTCGGCGTGCCGTCGTCACACACAAGAATGTTCTGCGGTTTCAGATCACGGTGGAGCACAAGCGACTGATGGGCGTGTTGTACCGCGTCACAAACGCGGGCCAGCAATCGCGCAATGGCGTGATCGGAGAGAGCTCGATCCCAGCAGTAGGTGTCGATCGGCAGACCTTCCACATACTCCATCACGAGGTACGGTCGTCCGTCGCTCGTCGTGCCGACATCAAACAGCGCAGTGATTGACGGATCGCGAAGCGAGGCGAGCACCTGCCGCTCGAGAAGAAACCGCTTCTCCGTCTCTCCATCTCGTCGAACGTCGCTCGTTGGCCGTCGCCGCAGGAGCTTGATCGCCACTCGCTGACGCACCCCGTCCTCAACGCGGATCGCCGCGTAGACCGCGCCCATGCCCCCCGTCGCGATCAGCCGCTCCACCTCAAACGCGCCGATCCGGTGCCCCGGTGCGAGATACGAGGATTCGGCGTCCGTCGTCGAGTCTGATGCGCTCGCGG
>JBCAXI010000102.1:0-8546 GCA_038534175.1 Planctomycetota bacterium
CCCGGCTCGAGCGCCGTGCCTCGGGCGAGCCGCTCGGCCTCGATGAGCGCGGCCTCGACCGGGTCGTCGGGCGTCAGGTCGCCCTGGATGAGCCGAACGCGACGCAGGCCGCTAGCGGCTCGCTCGTTGTCGGGCAGCAGACGGAGAATGCGCTCGTAGATGTTCTTGGCCTCGTCCCAGGCTTGCAGATCTTCTCGGACCGCCGCCAGGCCGAACATCGCATTGATGTCGTTCGCGTTGATCTCGAGCACGCGTGCGAACTGCTCGATCGCCTCGCCATTGTTGCCGGCTCGTGCCGCGAGGCGGGCCTGGATGCCCAACGCCTCCGCGTCACGCTCGCTCGTCGCGGCGTTGTACGCCGAGAGGATTCTCTTGGCCTCGTCGAGCTCACCCTCGGCGACCCGGAGCCGCGCGGTCGCGAGCTGCAGCACGGGCGCGTCCTCGGGCACGATCGCCCGCAACGCCTCGACGTACTCGGCGGCCTCTGCGAGCCGCGCCGTCTGGTCTTCTGGGCTGGCTTCGGTCCAACGCGAGATCGCCAGCTTGGCCTGCTCGGCGACCGCCTGCTGGCGGAACGAGAACAGGAACAGCCCATCGAGACCCATCTTGGGATCGGGCAGCTCAAGCACGCGCGAGAGCGTCTCGGTGGCCCCTTCCAGGTCGCCCGATCGCTCCTGCGAGTTTGACAGCACGATGAGCATGCGGGCGTTCTCGGGCTGGGCCTCGGCGCCCCACGACGCGAGCGCCGAGGCGCGTCGACCGCGTCCCTCGGGATCGATGCGAGACTCCATCTCGCGGAACTGCAGCAACGCTTGGGGCGTGAGGTTGGCGGCGCCGTTCTCTCGAATCTGCGCCTCGATCGCATCCAGCTGCGGGATGAACTTCGCCGTCAGCTCTCGGGCCAGCGTCTCGTCGAGCACGACGTTCTGATCGCGCATTCGCGCGAGCTCGGTGAACAGGCTGACACGCAGCTTGCCGATCAGCGGCTCGATGAGTGTCGGATTACCCTCGACGAACGCGTCGAGCCGCTCAACCAGCTCGCCGCGGAATCGTTCGGCGATGTCCTCGCGGTCCTGCAGCTCGGCGTCGGCGGCTCGCACGGCGATGAGCTGCGCGACCGCCATCATTGAGGCCTCATCGGAGGGATTCGCCTCGATCGCCGCGTCTAGATCCTCGAGCGCCTCGTCGGCTTGCTCCTCGGTCACGTCGGCCTTGAACTGCATCATCCGCGCTCGGGCAATGCCGCGGTATCGACGGATCGACGACCACTCGCCGGGAGGCGAGCCCTCGAAGAACCGCAGGAACTCCTCGGTCTCGTTGACCATCATCTCGTGCTGCTCGGGGCTAAACGGCGCGAACACCATCTCCTCGCGGAAGGTGTCGAGGTAGTCGTGGATCGGCGCGATGTTGCTGCGGTTGTTCTGGGCGGTCGTCAGCGCGACCTGTCGGATCAGCGGGCGGTACTTGCGCACGTACTGCTGCTCGAACAGGACGGCGCGGTCGAACGGAACCTGCTCGAGCGCGTCCTTCCACTTGCTCAGGTACTCGAGGTTGGTGCGCGCCTCGTCGTGCCCGACGGCACGCTCGTACATCCGCGCCGCCTCTTTCCAGTTGCCCTCGTCGGCCTGGGCGTCGCCCAGCGTCACGTACTCCGCGGCCGACTTGGTCGCGAAGAAAAACGCCGTGACCGCAACGCCCGTGAAGATCACGACCATCACGCTGGCGAGGATGATGACAAACTTGACGTTGACCTTCTCGGCCATCATCGTCCTTTCGGGCGCCGCGACGGGGTGTCAGGCGCCGGCCTCCGCCGGGGCATCCGGCGATTCGTTCTCACGCAAGGGGTCCGCCGCGTTCGGCGGGTACCGCCCCTCTTCCACTTCCACCCAGTCGGGCACGCAACGCATGATCTCGCCGTAGAGATCGTTGAGCACCGACGCGGCGGTCTCGGCCAGTTCTTCCGCGGACGTGACCGAGCTCGTCGAGAACTGCACCTTCAGATAGAAGGCGTAGTCCTGCTCGAGATCGAACGCCAGCGCGCGGACGCCCTCGGCCGTTGCCGTGAGCCCGCCGTTGGCGATAAAGAAGTATCCCGCCCACAGATTGCCAAACTCGGCGCTCGTGTACTCGGAGACCAGCATCGAGGTGGCCTCGATGTCTCGGGGGAGCCGCACACGCACGCCGGGCGCGGTCGACCACGCGTTCGACAAGCGCGTGGTCACGATCCGCCCTTGCAGGTGCTCGGGCACATCGGGATCCTCGATCAGGCGCTCGGTCGAGATCGGGATCGGCGTGACCATGCCGAGCCGCACCGGCTGGAGCCCCGCGCCGACGAAGCAGCGCTCGGGCACGTGCGGCACGGTGTCGATCATGCCGGTGTAGTACGCAAGGTGCAGCTCAACGCGACGCGGATCCTCGCCCTCGGGTGGGTTCTTCTCGATGTACGTGCGAGAGAGGTAGTTCGTGGTGCCGAGCACGTCGACGATCTCACCCGACTCGACGCGGTCGGGCCCGCGCGCGATCCAGTGCTCGGTCTCGCGAGGAATCGCGGAGACCTGTCGCCCGTTCGGCGCCTCGATCGGAAGCTTGCGGAGGTACAGGTCCATCGCGGCGATGACCCCCTCCATGGCGCCGCCAACGAGTAGCAGCACGCCAATAACCACGCCGATCGCAACCTTGGTTGACCATGAGCTCACGTGGCGGCTCCCTTCGTTGGCTGGTCGACGATTTTTTGCAACGACCAGACGAGCCCGAGGAACAGACCCAGCGAGGGGAAGAGCAGGATCATGCCGATCACGGTGTGCGCGTCCCCCGCGGCCAGGTTCGGGTTGACCAGCGAGGCGAGGCCCAGTACCGCCACACGCACCACATTCATCAGCAACGCGATGGGCGCGGCCAACAGCATGAGCAAGATGCGCTGCCACCAGTAGCGGCAGCCGAGCAACGCCACGGCGCCGCCGAGCGCCAGGAACGCGATCACCATGCGCATGCCGCTGCACGCCTCGGCGACATTGAGCGGAATCTCGGGTCGGCCCACGGGGAGCACCGTGAGCACGTTGCCCTCAACGTCGACCGTGAATCCCTGGCCGAAAAGACTCGAGACCGCGCCGATCACCGACAACAGGATGAACGAGCCCTGCGCGGCCAGAAGCTGCAGCGGGAACGTCACCTGCAGCATGATCTTCTCGCTGATCGTGATGCCGAACGCGAGGAAGGCGATGGGCAAGAACAGCCAGCGCATCGCGCCGGGCCCGCCGATCATCAGCGACGCGCCGAACAGCGTCAGCAGCAGGCTGGCGCCCGAGAACATGTGGTTCGGAAGCCCGACCAGAAAGAACACGTAACAGACGATGCCAAGCAGAAACGGCAGCAGCCCCGGCCAGAACGCGGCGAACGAGACCTTGGCCAACTGCTCGCGGTTCCTCCAGACAAGAAACCCGCTAATCAAGGGGATGACGTAGGAATGGCCCCAATCCTCGAGGTTGTTGGAGGACTGGAAGTGCTGCACGCGGAACCAGCGGTTGAACACCCACACAAGCCCGAAGAGCACGCCGATGAAAATCGCCAGCCCGCCCGGCGTGAAGAGACCGGCGATCCGCTCGCGCGCAGTCTCGCCCTGGCCGGGGTCATCGGCGGACGAGGGCGCGACAGGCTGAGCCGAATCCAGGACGCTCACATTGATCGGCCTTTGGAAGGGTCGTGCGATAGGGGAGCGGCGACGGACCGATCCCAACCGGCGACTACGCGCGCCGGTGCAGGTGGGTTCGGATCATTGTCACGCCAACTCGCCCGGTCCTTCGAGAGAGCCGCGAGATTCAGCCGCCGACGTTCGATGGGGGTGGCCCAAACACGTCGTTGCCGAAATTCCGGTCCAGAAGGAAGCCGAACCCATACGAGAAGCGGAACCCATTCCGCATGACCGCCAGCGGCAGGGCCCAGAAGTTGGTGCCCACGTTCACTCGGTCGTCCGCCTTCATGAAGATGTCCGGCTGCGAGCCCTCGGCGATCGCTCGCAGATTCAGCCGAATGGTCGCCTGTCGATCCGAGCCCACCATGCGAGTGAGGTCGACGCGTTCAGGGATCGCGGTGGGGGTGAGCCCGCCCGCGGCGTCGATGGCGCGCATGAGCGTGAGCCGTCCTTGACCAGGAAGACCGTACACCCCTGTTCGGGTGACCTGGCCAGCGAGGTAGATGTTGCCCGTGTCGGGCCTCGGGACGCGGATGATGTCACCCGGACGAACGACGATGTTGACCGAGGCATCGCCCGCGATCAGTGGCTTGACGGGCACCCTGATGACGCGCTGCGTCGCGAGCTGGCGTCGGCGGGCGGCAGCGTCCATGGTGGGCGTCGACTGAGCGGGCGCGGCCGGCTCGACGATCTGCGTCCAGCGTCCTTCGGCGAAGACCCAGCGGGCGCCGCCGGAGGCGCTCGGCGTGTTCGGAAGATCGATGAATTGGCGACCGGTCGTGGCACCAGGATTCGGTTCGATGAGGTCGATGACCGGGTCCGGCCCATTGCGTTGGCGATTCGCCGGTTGGGCCGATCGACGCCCGGCCAGCATGCTCCGTTGGGGGGCCGATCCTGGCGCGGTGAGCTCATCGATCAGGTCGATGAGATCGTCGGCCGGTGGCGCGCCGTCGGGCGTGGACGGTGAGGGTGTGGTGGGCGCGGACGTGGTGGGCATCCGCGAGCCGGCCCCCGAGCTGGCGGCGCTTGGAAGTCCCGAGAACTCGGGCGACAGCGGGATCTGTCGGATGACGAAGATGCTCTCAACCGCGTCGTTGAACGTGCCCGCGGTGTTGAGCGCCTCGAGCAAGCGGTAGTCGGACGTGGGCACAAAGTACGGGCCCGGCGCTGAGACTGAGCCAAACACCGTGAACGTCCGCTGGCGCGGGCTCACGACCTCGACCGTCACGAGCGGGTTGCCCACGAAGGCGCTCATCGCTCGGCGGATCGCGCCCTCGATCTCTTCGGCGGTCATGCCGCTGACAAACACCTCGCCGAGCTGCGGGAGGCTCACCATGCCGCGCGAGTCGATGGTGCGGTCGAGCAGGTCGGGGCGGCCCGTGACGATGAGGTCGTACGCGGTGATGCGCAGGCCGTCACCCGGCGCTGAGCGGTAGGCCTCGATCTCCGGCACGAGGTCCTCGGGCTGGATGTCGGTGTACTCGACGAACTGTTCCTCGGGCCCCTCGATGGCGGCGAGGCGCTCCAGGATGGGCACCGTGGTGGGGGTGCGCTCCCATCGACCGGTGATGCTCGGGTCGAAGTACGAGTCCACCTCGCAGCCGGCCATCGCGGCGCCCGCGACAAGCGCGAGCGCGACCGGGCGGGCGGGCGAGGGGCGGGCTGAGCGATGGGCGGGCACGGGCGGGGTCCCTTCCGAAGACGGCGAAAGCCTCACAACGTAGCGCCGACCGCGCCGGCGTCAACTGCACCCACGACGCTCCGAGCTGGACGCGGGTTCGATCGCCTCCCCGTTTGGACGGGGGCGCCGGGGAATCTATCGGTCCTTGGAGGGCGGCGCCTGAAGACCATTCCACCTCAGGGGCGCCCCGGGCGGGGCCTAAACTGTTCATGTGACGGCTATTCCCCCCACAAGAGGCCTCGATGACGCGGCCGAGCGAGCCAGGGCCCGCCACCCGCGTCCCGCCGGCGGCGATCCGATGCGGCGCGTCGACAAGCCGCTCGTCTCTCTCACCGACATGGTCGTCAACAACCAGTCCGGCGGCCCCGAGAAGCTGCTGACGAAGAAGAAGCCGCCTTGGCTCCGGGCCAAGCTCCCGGGCGGCCCCGGGTTCCAGAAGCTCAAGAAGACACTGAGCGACAATCGCCTGTTCACGGTCTGCGAGGAGGCCGGCTGCCCGAACATGGGCGAGTGCTGGGCCCGCGGCGTGGCGACCATCATGATCCTCGGCGACACGTGCACCCGCGCCTGCGGGTTCTGCAACGTGAAGACCGGGCGCCCCATGGCGGTTGACAAGGACGAGCCGCGACGCGTGGGCGAGCAGCTCGCGCTCATGGGGCTCAAGCATGTTGTGATCACATCGGTCAACCGAGACGAGCTGCCCGATGGCGGCGCCGGGATCTGGGCCGAGACAATCATCCGCTCTCGCGAGGCGTGCCCGAGCATGTCGGTGGAGGTGTTGATTCCTGACTTCGAGGGCAACTGGCCCGCGCTTCAGATGGTGATCGACGCCAAGCCGCACATCATCAACCATAATCTGGAGTGCGTGCGGCGCATGTACCCGGCGGTGCGCCCATCGGCGAAGTTCGATCGATCGATCGAGCTGTTGCGTCGTGTGAAGGAGCAAGGGGGCGTCGCGAAGACGGGCATCATGGTCGGCATCGGCGAGAAGGACGACGAGGTGCTCGCGCTCATGGACGACCTCGTCGTGGGCACGAGCCGGCACGAAGGCCCCAAGCCTGGTGATCCTTGCGACATCCTCACGATCGGCCAGTACCTGCAGCCGACGCTGAACCACCTGCCGATCGACCGCTGGGTGCATCCCGACACGTTCGAGATGTACCACGAGGAGGGTCTGAAGCGCGGGCTGAAGGTGGTTGAGTCGGGGCCGCTGGTGCGGTCGAGCTACCACGCGGATATGCAGGCCGACGCGCTGACCGGCATCGAGGGCGAGCGGAGTTCGATCGGCGTGGTGAACGATCTGATCCGCGACACCCGCGGCTGAGCGATAGGGTCGCGATGCCTCGGAATCCGCCGCACATCGGACCCAACCAATGGCTGCTGACGCTGGGAGTCTTTCTGATCTTCGGGCAGATCGGGATCTTCATCGGCGTGCTGCAGCCGGATCCGCCCGGATGGCTGTTCACGCTCGCGCTTTGGAGCCTGTCGGGGCTCATCGCGATGGGCTGGTCTTGGACGATCAATCGGAGCGGATGGTGGCTGCTTCTAATCGGGCCGCTGGTGATGGCGCCGATCTTCGGCTTTCCCCTCGTCTTCGACCTGTTGTTCGACCAGGGCGTGCTGGCGATTGGCTACGACTGGCCGCCCATCGCGAGGCAGGTGTTCTCGGTGGTTTGGGGTGCGGTGTCGATGTCGCTCGGATTCTCGGCGGTGATCTACTACATCACGCACGCCGAGCGCGTCGCGGCCACGGCACGCGCGGAGCTTGAAGCGGCGCGGCTGATCCACGAGCAACTCGCCCCGCCGATCCAGTTCCAGCGCGAAGGCCTTGAGGTCCTAGGTCGTTCGCACGCGTCGGCCGAGATGGGCGGTGACCTGGTGGACCTCATCGACCACGGCCACGCGGGCTCCATCGACGTGCTGCTGGGCGATGTGTCGGGCCATGGCATCCGCGCCGGCGCGGTGATGGCGCTCGCGAAGGGGGCGCTGCGCACTCGCGTGGAGGGTGCGCCGCCCGTGGGGGAGGCGCTCTCGGACGTCAATCGCCAGCTCGAGCGGCTGACCGACTCGGCGATGTTCCTGACGCTGACGCTCGCTCGGATCGATGCGCCGGCAACAGACGACGATTCGCGCTCGGTCACGCTCGGGCTGGCCGGGCACCATGGCGCGCTGCTCATCCACTCCGACGGTCGGCACGAGCAGATCGGAGGCGCCGTGGCGGGCCTGCCGCTGGGCGTCATGCCCGAGGAGCGGTACGAGACCTATCGGTTCACGCTCGCCCCCGGCGCGTTGCTGATGCTCTACACCGATGGTCTCTCCGAGGTCGGCGCCGGTCAATCGGGCGGGATGTTGGGCGATGACGGCGTGGCACGTCTCGCGATCCACGCCGCACGCGACGGCGCGACGCTGGATGAAGTCCACGACCGCGTGATGTCCGGCGTCCGCGACGCGGGCGAGCACGACGACGACCAGTCGATGGTCCTCTTGCGGCTCGTTCCTGGTGAGCGTGCGCCCGCGCGCTGATCTCGGTGTGGGAGTGGTGGGGGAGTGGGGGGGCCGTGCGGGCGGTGTGGGGTGCGGGCGTTGACCGCCGCGTCACCGATCGTCCGAATGCACGGTCCACGGGTCGAACATGGGCTACGTTGCTCCCGTGAGTCCGGACGATCTCCAAACGCTGATTCGAGCGATCGAGGCCAAGGACCTCTCCACCGCGGCGCACACGTGGCGGGTGGTCATGTACGCCCGCGCGATGGCCGAGGCTGGCGGGCTCGATCGCGATCGAATCGAGCGGCTCTCGATCGCCGCGGCGTTGCACGACGTGGGCAAGCTGGACATCCCCTCGTCCATCCTGCAGAAGCCGACGCGATTGTCGCCCGAAGAGTTTGAGGTGATCCAGCAGCACCCCGTGCTTGGCTACGCGCGGATGGTCACGATGGATGTCGAGGATTCCGACGTGCTCGACCTGGTTCGGTACCACCACGAGCGTGTGGACGGCCAGGGGTACCCGTACGGGATCGGAGGTGCCGAGATTCCAGAGATCGCCAAGTACTTCGCCGTGATTGACACGTTCGACGCGCTCACGTCGGTGCGACCGTATCGCCAGCGGATTGGCAAGGACGCCGGCGATCGCGCGATCGATGAGCTGCGGGCGGGGGTGGGAAGCCGGTACTGCGCGAG
>JBCAXI010000103.1:0-8526 GCA_038534175.1 Planctomycetota bacterium
ATCGAAGCAGGCGGGCACTACTCGGAGACGGACTTCTTCCAGGCGATCCCGGTGGTGGTGGGCTGGACGACCGCGGGCGAGGCCGCGGAACGCGAGGGCCTCTCGTTCGAGATCGCGTCATTTGAGGCGCGCAACAAGGACAACGAGCCCGCGTCCGGGTCCTTCCGTGAGGAGATGCTGCGCGACCTCACCAAGCAGGTCGATCGACGCGGCGATCCGTTCCTGAGCCGCATCGACGACGACACCAACACGCTGCACTACATGCGGGCGATCACGCTCGACGAGTCGTGCCTCATGTGCCACGGGAATCCAAAGACGCACGATCCCGATGGAGACGGGCTCGACCCCATCGGCTTCGCGATGGAGAACTGGCCCGTGGGCTACATGCACGGCGCCTACGAGGTCCAGATGCCGCTAGACACGATGGACGCGCAGATCGCCGGCTTCTTCAAGAATGGCCTGCTCTTCACCGCGCCGATCATCATCCTCGGCTTTGGCGGCTTCATCCTCATGCTTCGCTCGCTGTTCAACAGGCCGCTTGGCAGGCTCATCGAGATGGTCAAGGACGTCGCGACCGGCGACGGCGACCTCACCAAGCGACTCGAGGTCGATCGCAAGGACGAGCTCGGCGCCCTCGCGGGTTGGATCGACCAGTTCATCCAGAACCTCCACGGCATGGTTGTTGAGGTCAAGGACTCGACCAACCAGGTTGCCTCCGCATCCACCGAGATCGCGGCCTCCTCCGAGGAACTCGCCGCGGGTATGCGTCAGCAAGAGGCGAAGACCGGACAGGTCTCGGCGGCGGTGCAGCAGATGGCCGCCAGCGTGACCGAGGTGGCTCAGAAGTCCGATGACGCCTCGCAGGCCGCGGCCCGCGCCGGCGAGCACGCGAGCAAGGGCGGCGAGGTGGTCCGCAGCACCATCGAGGAGATGAACGCGATCGAGTCTGAGGTCGGCGGCGCGAGCAACGTGATCGGCGAGCTCGGGCAACGCGGCGAGGAGATCGGCGCGATCATCAGCGTCATCAACGACATCGCCGACCAGACCAACCTGCTCGCGCTCAACGCCGCGATCGAAGCCGCCCGCGCCGGCGAGCACGGTCGCGGCTTCGCGGTCGTTGCCGACGAGGTCCGCAAGCTCGCCGAGCGCACGACCAACGCCACCGACGAGGTCGCCAGCAGCATCAAGGCGATCCAGGATGGGACGGGCGCCGCGGTGTCGGGCATTGAGGCCAGCACCGCTCGTGTCGGCAACGGCGTGGAGATGGCCTCCGGCGCCGGAGACGCCCTCCGCGAGATCGTCGACGCCTCCGAGGGCCTGCTCACCCAGGTCAACGGCATCGCCGCCGCGGCCCAGGAGCAAACCACCGTGAGCGACGAGATCGCCCGAGCCCTCGAGGAGATCAACGCCGTCACCGCCGAGTCGTCCGAGGGCGCCAACCAGGCGTCGAGCGCGGCGGCCGATCTGTCCTCGCAGTCCGAGCGGCTCCGCGAGGCGCTTTCACGCTTCAAGACCGACTGACGCTCGCGCCGGATCCGTTCGGCGAGCCAAGATCGATCACGAGGGGCCGTCGCTCTCCCGGGCGTCGGCCTCTTTCAGTTGGGCGTCGAAGAACTCAAGGATCGGCCGGGTGAACTCGGGCTCAAGATTGAACCCGTCGTTGTGCCCCATGCCCCCGACGATGACCAGTTCGGTCTCCACGCCCGCGGCCATGGCGGCGTCGGCGATGACCGAGGCGTGCTCGACCGGCACGACCCAGTCCGCGTCGCCGTGGACGACGAGCAACGGGCGATCGTCCAACGCGGCGGCCGAGTCCACCGCGTCGCGACCGTCGCGTGTGAGCCAATTGCCCAGCAGCGGCGCGTGCCCGTTGGCCACTTGACGCCAGCGCGCGAACCCCGCCTGCGCCACCACGGCCTTGATCTCGGGCGACTCCGACGCCGCGGCCAAGCCCATGACCGAGCCGAGGCTGAACCCGTGCAGGCCGATGCGATCGGTGTCGACGTCGTCCCTCGACGCGACGTATCGAATCGCCGCGTTCGCGTCGGCGATCAGGTCCTCGCGCGTCTCGCCGCTCGCTTTGTCTGACCGTCCGTAGTCGCGGTAGTCGAACGCGAGCACGTGGAACCCGTGATCCGCGAGCCAGGTCGTTTGTGAGGCGTGATCGGGCAAGCGCCCGGTGTTGCCGTGCGTTTGAACAATGCATGCGCGCCGCTCACCGGGCTCCGCGTCGGCCGCGCGCACGAACCACCCGTGAAGACGTGTGCCGTCGCCGGAGTCGAAGTACACGTCGTCGAACGCCGCCGGTGTTTCGAATGCTGCCCGCGACGGCCAGAAGAACAGAAGCTCATCGCTGTTCGACCGAACGAACAAACCCAACGCGAGCAGCGCGAGCGGCAGCCCCAGCCAGAACGCGCGGCGCCGGCGCGAGCGTTTGCGTTGCTTGGCGTTCGTCTGTCCGGTCGCCTGTAGCATGCCACTGATTAGGATTCACTAACGAGCGATTTCGATCGCCCGCGTCTCGCGGAGGACCGTGACACGCACCTCGCCCGGGAAGGTCATCTCGTCGCTCACCCGCTTAGCGATGTCGTGCGCGATCAGAAACGCCTCGTCATCGCCCACACGATCGGCGTCGACCATCACCCGTACCTCGCGCCCGGCCTGGATCGCGTGCGCCTCGGTGACGCCCTTGTGCCCGAGCGCGATGTCCTGCAGCTCGTTGAGGCGTTGGACGTAGCGTTCCATCGACTCGCGGCGGGCGCCGGGGCGGGCGCTGGAGACCGCGTCGGCCGCCATGACGATCGGGGTGTAGAAGCTGGTGGACGGGATGTCGCCGTGGTGCCCGCCGATGGCATTGAGGACCGGCTCCTTCTCGCCGAACTGCTTGGCGAAGTCCATGCCGATCTTGGGGTGCCCACCCTCCATCTCGTGGTCCATCGCCTTGCCGATGTCGTGCAGGAAGCCGCAGCGTTTGGCGATCTTGCCGTTGAGCCCGAGCTGCTCGGCGATGATCTGACAGAAGAAGGCGACCTCGATCGAGTGGCGCAGCACGTTCTGCCCGTAGCTGGTGCGATAGAACAGCTTGCCCATGGCCTCTGAGATCTTGCCGTGGACGCCGCGGAGGCCGACCTCGAGGACCGCCTCCTTGCCATGCTTCACGACCTGCTCACCGACCTCCTTCTGCACGCGCGAGACCACCTCTTCGATCCGCGTGGGGTGAAGACGACCATCGGCGATGAGGCGTTCGAGCGCCTCCACCGCGATCGCCTGGCGCACTTTGTCGAACGACGAGATCACGATGAGGCCCGGCGTGTCGTCGACGATCACGTCGACGCCGGTTGCCTTCTCGAGCGCGCGGATGTTCCGCCCCTCGCGCCCGATGATGCGGCCCTTCATGTCGTCCGACGGAATCGGCACTGACCGCACCGTGGACTCGCTCGTCGTCTCGGTCGCGTACCGCTGGATGGCCTGGAGTGTGATCTCCTGGGCCTTCTCCTTGGCCTCGTCCTCCGCGGCCTCCACGATCCGGCGCGTCAGCTTGGCCGCCTCGTGCTTGGTCTCGTCCTCGAGCCGTCGGAGGATCTCCTCCTTGGCCTCGTCGCGCGACATGTCGGCGATTCGAAGCAGGCTGGACTTCTGCTCCTCCTCCTGGCGATCGATGGCCTGCTCGCGGTCCGCGAGCTTTGCGTCCTTGGACTCGAGCCGATCGGACCGCTTCGACAGCTCGGATTCCTTCGAATCGAGCGAGCTTTCCTTGCGATCGAGCTGGTCCTCGCGCTTCGAGATCCGCCGCTCCTGCTCGCGGATCTCCGAGCGCGTGGCCTCGGCCTCTTCGTCCAGCTTGGCCTTTCGCTCCAGGGCGGCCTTCTCGGCGTCGAGCCGGATCTTGTCGGCGGCGGTGTTCGCCTCGTCCTCGGCTCGGGAGCGCAGCCCCTGAGCCTCGGCCTTGGCCGCCGCGATCGTCTGACCACCGATCAGACGCACCGCGAACAGTCCAACCACGGCGCCCACGATCAGGGCCCCGATCACAAGTCCAACCACGACACCCGTGCCGACCTGGGCCAACGCCCACGTCTGTGTCGCCATGTCCATCCTCACACCCCGGATGCTCGCGGGCGAGCCGCGGGCTCCTGGGCTCGCAACGCGGCTCTTGGAGCCGCGCGAATAAGGTTCATCGCACGCCGAACAGCTTCCGGCGTCGCCGCCCCGTGGGCGGCTGTGTAACTATATCGATTCTGAACAACGGGTTTGGCTTGAGCCGACATCCGTCCGAAACCGACCGCAATACCTGCCAGCGGCTACATTCCCCGCCCCAACGCACCGGAGCCCCCGCATGTCCCAACCCACCACGATCCGACTCGCTCTCCTCGCGCTGCTCGCGGCGTGCTGCTCCTTTGGTGGCTGCGCGTCGCCGACCCGATTCGCGGTAGAGATCGAGGGCCCGCGCATCGCCTCGGGCGCTCCCACCGGGCTTGACATCCGCAACAGCTCGGGCAACGTGTTCGTGAAAGTACAGCCGCACCTGAATGAGCCCGAGGTGCGCGCCACGCTCCGCTCGGTCGACCCCTCGGTCAGCCCCCGCCCGGTGAATGCCGATCCCGGCGCGATCGTGATGGCCCGCGCCGAGGAGTTCAACGGACGACAGGTGCTGCGCGTCGAGGCCGACACGCCGCCCGACGTGACCGGCGCCGTGCAGATCGATCTCGAGATCCTCACGCCCACGTGCGACGGCATCCGTGTGCAGAACGCGGGCGGGTACGTGCGGCTCTGGGGCGTCGCGGGCGCCGTGGACGTGGACAATCGGCACACCACGCCCGAGGGACTCACCGCCAAGTACGTCGAGGTGCGCAGCGACCAGCCGATCAGCGGGCCTGTGCAAATCCGCACGGCGGACGACGACATTTACTTTGTGGTCGGCGGCAACTCATCGGGCACGTTCGAGATCACCGTGCCGGATGGACACGACTACTCGCTCGACATCCGACTCGGATCGGTCACGAACGCCAAGCCGGAGACCAACCGGTGGACCGGCGTCTTCAACAACGGCACGCAGCCGATCCGGCTCGACGCGGCCTCGGGCGAGGTGCTCGTTCGTGTGTACGAGAAGCCGATGGGGCACAAGGCCCGGGGCATCAGCACGCCACGCTGGCCCAGCTGGCCCTAACCGTCTCGCACAAAGCCGGTTCGTCAGCCAACCTCGCGCAGCTCGCCCTGTGGCGGCGCGGACGTTGCGAGACGCGAGACGTACTCCGAGATCTGCCCGACGATGAACTCGCGGTGCTCGGGGTGGAACGCGAACTCGAACGCGCATCCCGCATATCTGTTCTGCGAGCTGTCGATGTGCGTGTGCACGACCCGGGCCGTGAGACCGATCGGCTCTGAGATGATCGGCGTCAGCGCCACGCGCATCCAGAGCATGCGAGCTCGGTCCAGCCCGGCGGCCTCGGTCGGATCCACGAGCAAGCCGACGCCGCCGCCGCTCACGTTCATCAATCGCGCCTGGAACTTGGGACCCACTTCTGGAAGCACGAGGTGGTCATTTTCCGAGGGCTTGCCCGACGTCACCTGGGCGCGGTTGGCGCGCTCGGCGGTCACAACGGTCGTCGGATCGAGCAGCGGCCAGCACTCCACGGTCGGAAGCTGCAACTGGGCGGTCGTCACACGCAGAAAGCTGCGCCGGGCACACCGCTCGACCACCTCGGGCATGGTCATGTGGAGCCGCCCGTGGTCTGACTCGCCCTCGGGCCCGCCAATCACCACGCTGCGGAACATCCAGCGGTTCTGTCCGATGGACATCACGACGACCAGCGGGGTGCCGGGCCGGAGCTTAACCGTCCCGCCCGCGATGGTGGGCCGCTCCAGCACGATGCGCTCGTCATCGAGATCGAGGATTCGCACGCGCCAGAGCAGATCGGCGCCGTCCTCGGGATCGCCGCTGCCACGGGCCACGGAGATCTCGAGCCCGCCGCCGCGGTCTCGCACCTGATTGAGACAGTCTCGCCACCGGGTCGTTCTGGATCGATTCGCGGGCACTTCCACACCTCCCACACGCCGGAACGCGCGTGTTGACGTGGCATCGACTCGGATCGATGGCGCCTTCACTCCGTGACGTGCCGGGCGCCCTTCGAACGGGGGACGCGCCCGCACAGGCGTCAGACGCGACCCTTGCTCAACGCTGGGCGGCCCCTATCGGCCCGACCGGCTTGCGCATGTCCACCGCGCGCAGATCGGCGATCAGCCGTTCGGCCTCGGCCCAACGCTCGGGTGTGAGCGGACGCCCGCCGAACTGCACCGCGTACAGGATCTCCGCGGCCCGCCCGACAAGGCCCGATAATTCGGGTGCCTCTCGGGCGAGCGACTGGGCGTGGCGCGCGATGGGCGCCGAGTCGGGCTTCGCCTTGCCAAATCGGCGAAGCGCTCGGAGCGCTTCATCGTGGAGCGCACGGATCGGTGCTCCGCCTGATCGATCGGCGCCGCGGCGCAGGCGCCGATGCGCAAACAGCACACCCGCGCCGACCGCCCATCCCACGACCAGCGTGCCGCCGAACGCGAGCCCGGCGTTGAGCACCGCTCGCCCGAACAGGCCCACGCCCCCGGCCTCGAGCCGTCGCCCGAACGACTGCACGCGCCGCGCGAGACGTGTTTCCTCGATGCGCGGCAGGCCGAACAGCTCGCTGCGCGCGCTCTCGTCGAAGCTCACGACGGAGTTGATCCACGCGTACTCAACGGCGTCGAGCATCCGTCCCACCTGCGCCCAGACCGACTGCGAGGGCTCGTGGATCCGGCTTAGGTCGGCCTGCGGCGTCGCGTCGTAGGTCCGCCATGTGCCGGGAGCAACCTCGATCTCGGTCCATGCGTGCGCGTCGCTCTCGCGCACGACGTAGTGCTCCGAGCTCTCGTTGTACTCGGTCGCGAGATAGCCCGTGACAACGCGCGCGCCGATGCCGACCGTTCGGCACATTGCGGTGAGGCCGGCCGCGAAGTACTCGCAGTGCCCTTGGCGGGCGTCGAGGAGGAACCACTCGACGGGATCCCGATCGGCCGGAGCCGCCTCGGGCTCGAGCGTGTACGCGAACTCGCGACGGAGCCAGTTGGAGAGCACGCTCGCGGCGCGCACGACAACGTCCGACTCGCTTGGCGCACGCACCCGTCCCGCGTCGATGGGGCGTCCGAGTGACTCGGTCGCGGTTGCGAAAACCTCGTCGGGGTCCACGCCCGCGTCCTGGAGCACCCGCCGAGTGAGATCGCGAACGCCCGGCCACTGCTCGGATTGGATGGGTCGGAATCGCAGTCCAATATCGGCGGCGACGCTCCGGGCGGGCGCCGGCACCGCGGACACGACCGTGTACTGCAGCTTGCCTCCGCGCCCGCGTCGTCGCAACGCGTGCGTCCGTGCCTGGCCCTGGATGAACCGCTCGCTGCGGGCGAACTTGACGCTCACGGGGCTCCACACGCAAAACAAGTAGCTGTCCCCCGCGGGCGCCGAGCGGATCGTGATGTCCTGCACCAGCACCTCATCGGTCGGGGCGGTGAGGAGCACGGTGTAGGCGGGCGTGGTGAGCTGCTGGGGTCGGGCCGCGGCCGTGGCGTTCCACTCGCGAGTCTGCTGGTCGTATCGATCTAGCACGGCGCCGCGGAGGTAGTACGGTTGCATCAGCCCGCCCAGCCGCTTGCCGTCGCCGTCGGACACAACCATGTCGAGCACGATGGTGGGCGAGGTGGAGATCAGCCCGCCGGCGCCGAGCTGCACACGATCGGTGAAACCCGTGCTTCGCTCGCCGAGCGATGCGGAGCGGACCTCGCCGAACAGCCCATCGCCCAGCCCGCGCGGCATGAGCAAGAACACCGCGGCGCTGATGCCCAGCACGATCGGCAGGCCGACACCAAGCACGCGCGCCACGAGCGAGGTCTCGCCCTCGTCTTTGAGCGGATCGCGGCCAAGATTTGTGTGGGCGCGTCGATATCGCTCGTCGCCCACGGCGAGCTGGAACCAGGCGGCGCCGAGCGCGAGCGATACGCACAACGCACCGAGCGCCAAGAACACGCGGAGCTCGTTGCTCGTCAGCACGGCGCCGATGCCGAGAAACGCGCTAAGCATGAGCACCTGCGCCGCATCACGCAGCTTGGTCCAGTCGAACAGCTTGCCAAGCAGCAGCAGCGTGAGTAGCACGCTGAAACCATCGATGTCGAGCCGCGTGCCCGCGATGCCCAACGCACGCCCGAGGGTCCACAGGACCGCGATCGCGGCGACGATGTTGACGATCCAACGAGGGGCCGCCACAGTGCTGGTCGTTCGGCCGATCAGCCAGCGCAGGCCCACCACGAAGGCGGCTAGCACGCCGAGCTCAATGTTACGAGCCGCGAGGCAGTACGCGGCGATGGCGATGGCCGCGGCGATCGCCGCCCACCGATCGAGCCGAGCGCGGGGCGTCATGCCGCACCTCCGCTGGCCGAATCGTCGCCGCCGCCGACGAGGCGAGCGGATGACGCTGCGCCGCCGGCTCTCGCGTGTGATCGATCGCCTCG
>JBCAXI010000104.1:0-8520 GCA_038534175.1 Planctomycetota bacterium
GGTACATCGAGCGTGGCAACTTCATCTACGTGTACACGCTGGAAGAGATCGCAACGATCGAGCAGGCCGCGCGACAGCGCGAGGGCCGTGTGATCAAGCTGAACTACATGACCGCGGTGGACGCCGCGGCGTTCGTGGCGCCGATGCTCTCTGAGGGTGGCACGATCACGACCAACGGCCGCACCGAGGACTTCAACATCCCCGACGACGCCCCTGTGGGCGCCGACGAGTACGTGCACGACAACACGCTGTTCGTGTTCGACTTCCCGGATCGGATCGATGAGATCCAGTCGCTCGTGGCCCAGCTCGACACCCGCCCGCAGCAGGTGCTCGTCGAGGCGACGATCCTGCAGTCGGAGCTGAACGAGGCCAACGCCTTCGGTGTGGACTTCTCGCTCATCGCCGATCTGAACTTCGTGGACTTCGTGAGCCCGTTGAGCGCTGGCAGCGGCCTCATCAGTGGCGGCGCGGATGACGACCAGGGCCTGGCGTTCACCTCGAACGCGGGCGCCACGTCGACGGGCCCGGCGACGTTCCGCGGCGGCGTGATCGCCGAGGACTTCGCGGTCTTCGTGCGGATGCTGGACTCGGTTGCGGACACGACGATTCTGTCGAACCCGAAGATCCTGTCGCTGAACCGGCAGCCCTCCCGCGTGCTCGTGGGCCGCAAGGTGGGTTACCTCTCGACGACGGCGACGGAGACGGCATCGACGCAGACGGTCGAGTTCCTCGACACGGGCACGCAGTTGTACTTCCGTCCGTTCGTGACGAACGACGGGTACATCCGCATGGAGCTCAAGCCGCAGGTGTCCGAGGCGGTCATCCGCGAGGTGACGGACTCGACGGGCATCGCGGTGACGATCCCCGATGAGATCACCAACGAGCTGGTGACCAACGTGATGGTGCGCGACGGGCAGACGGTGGTGCTCGGCGGCCTTTTCCGCGAGGCGACCAAGTCCTCGCGCTCGCAGGTGCCGATCGTGGGCGATCTGCCGATCATCGGCTCGGCCTTCCGTGGTCACGACGATGAGACCGAGCGGAGCGAGATCATCTTCATGATCTCCCCGTCGATCGTGTCCGATCCTGTGCTTGCTGACCAGGGCGCCACGGCGACGGACTACGTGGACGACATCGTCGCGGGCGCCCGCTCGGGCGTGCTCCCGTGGGGCCGCTCGCGTCAGTCGCAGCAGCTTCTGGTCGAGGCCGAGCGTCTGGCGGAGACGGGCGATCGCGAGCGTGCGTTGCACAAGGTGCGTCGCTCGCTGGAGCTCTACCCGAACCAGCCGAACGCGCACCGTCTGCAGCAGGAGCTGCTGGGCAAGGACGCGATCTGGCCGAGCCGCTCGATTCTCGAGTCCATCTACAACGACGAGACCGGCCAGCGCCGCTCGCGTCTGCGTCAGAGCGAGCCGGCCCGTCTGATCTCGCCGTTCTCCGGCGGCGCCATGACGGACGCCAAGCCGATCTACGAGGCGCCCGCTCCGGTCGCTTCGCCGACCCCGGCGCCGCAGGCCCGGCCCACGTTCGCCACCGGCGGCGCGGGCGAGGTCGATGGCTACCAGCCGACCACCACGAACCCGTTCATCGAGCAGCCGACGAGCGGCCCGTTCGCGGGCTCGAGCACGCAGCAGGTTCCGGCCTTCGATGCCGAGAACCACGCCTCGAACATCGACCCGCTGTTCGAGCAGGGCGGCGTGGAGTCGTGGCCGGCCCCGGCGACGGCTTCGGCGACCGACTCGAACGTCGAGACCATCGAGCACAATCCGCACACGTTCGTTCCGACGGACACGACTCGGTACGACTCGTCGGTGAACTCGGCGTACATCGAGCATCGCGCGTGGAACCACGTTCCGGCGAACCAGCCCCCGGTCTGGAACGAGACACCGACGCAATCGCCCAGCGCGTTCCAGCAGCACAACACCCCGGCGCCGTTCGTTGAGCAGCAGACGCCGGAGGCCCAGGTGGACACGCCGTCGGAGACGGTGACGAACGTGGAGCCCGAGTCGATCTCGGCGGCGCCGACGAGCGGCGTGAACAACTCGTTCATCCAGCAGGACTACCTGACGGACAACGAGTGGCGGGCGATGCAGGGCGGTGTTGGCACGCAGCACTCGGACGCGTTCGCGACCAAGCAGCCGATCCAGCACGCGCCCTCGTTCAATGAGGTGGAGGGCATGGCTCCGCCGCCCGCGTCTAACACGCAGGTCGTGAACGGGACGGTCGTGAACAACGCGTTCATCACGACGGTCAGCGACGAGGAGCTGGCGGCGAAGGCCGCGGAGACTCGATCGATGATCCGCTTCTATGAGGGGTGGGACGATTTCGCCAGCGAGGAAGCCGACGAAGCGTCGGCCGAATCCGAGACCTCGATCACGGACGCGTCCGACGACACCGACAACTGAATTGGCAGCTTGGTGGCCGCTCCCTCGGGAGCGGCTCTTTCGTGCCTGACACGCGCACTTATCGGCCCTCGGGCGCCTGGCCCGGATGGAGCGAAGCATGATGAATCCGAAGACTCGTTCTTGGCAAGCCCATGGCGTTCGAGTGTTGCTGGCGGTCGCCGGCGCCGGCGCCGCCCTCACGCTGACCGCCTGCTCCAGCGGGCACGGCAAGTACACACAAGAGCACCTGAACGCGGCGCACGAGCGGATGTCGGTGCTGCGCAGCGGCACCGAGTGGGACTTGGCTCGCCAGGCGTTCCTCGCGGGAGATCTGAAGAAGGCCGAGAAGAAGGTGGACCTCTCGATCGCGCACAACGAGCGTGTTGCCAAGAGCCACGTGCTGCGCGGGCGGATCATGCTCGAGCAGGGGCGCATGGACGAGGCGATCACCTCGCTGCAGACCGCGATCGAGCTCCAGCCCGAGAACGTGGACGCGCCGTACTTTCTCGGCGTCGTGTTCGAGCGGCTGCTCGATCGCGAGACGGCTCTCTCGCACTTCACGCGTGCGGCCGAGCTGGATCCGAACGATCCGCAGTACGGCATCGCCGCGGCGGAGATGCTGATCGACCTCGGCGATCCGGCGGGCGCCCGCGCGTTTCTCGAATCGCGTGAGAATGAGTACAAGCACGCGCCGGGCGTGCGCCAGACGCTCGGTCACATCGCGATGATCGAGGGCGACACCGAGCTCGCGATGTCGTACTTCAACGAGGCCCAGCTCCTGGCACCCGAGGATGATGGCATCCTGGAAGATCTCGTGTGGGCGCAGGTGGAGACCGAGCGCTACGGCGAGGCGGAGTACAACCTCTCGCGGCTCATGGAGATCGAAGACCACGAGGAGCGGCGCGACCTGCAGCACCTGCACGTGCGCTGCCTGATGGAGCTCGACCAGCCGGTGGAGGCCCGTGCGCTGCTCGACGAGCTGGTGCGAGGCGATGCCGGCGCCGGCGACGTGCAGGCGTGGCGGGCGCTCGGTTTCATCGCGGTGGAGCTGAACGACCAGGGCCGGCTGCGCGAGGCGTCGAAGCGGGTCGTGTCGTTGGCGCCGCGGCATCCGGACGGGCACTTCCTCCGGGCCCTGTGGCTGTACCGCATGGGCCGGGCCGATGCGGCGTATCCGGCGATCACCGAGGCCACGAGGCTCGACGCGAGCAACGCGGACTACCAGCTGCTCACCGGGCTGGTGCTGCAGAAGCTGGGTCGTCAGGATGACGCGGCTCGCTCGTTCGCGCAGGCGATCCGCATCGACCCTGGCAACATGCTGGCGAGGGAGATGGCCGACGCGCCGGTCTCGGCCTCAGTGACTTCGGTTCCAGTGGACAACGAGTAGCCGATTCAGGCGTCGATCGGCGCCAGGTCAATCAGCTCGCATTCGACACGCGATCGCCCGTTCCAGCGATTGAGCTTGGGGCGGACGATCGCGTCGGTGCGCGCGTTGGGCGCCAGTGTGTCGGCGAGATCGCCCCTGCGCCACGCGACGCAGCGGATCGCCACGTCGCCGTCGCGCAGCTTGAGCTGGAGGTGGCGACCGTCGGCGCCCATGCGTGTGGGTGGTCCGAGCAGTCGCACCCCGCGGAGGCGGACAGCGACGGGCGGATTGGCTCGTCCAAACGGTCCGACGCGTTCGAGCTGCGCGACCGCGGGGGTGGTGAGCTCCGAGATCGCGACCTCGGTGTCGAATCGGATGCGTCGGACCAGATCGCCCGGCTGTAGCCGGTCGTTCGCGATTTGCGTGAACCGTTCGACAAAGCCGTCGAGCTGGTCTTCGTGCAGGCGAAGGCCGGCGGCCATGTCGTGCCCGCCGAAGGTGTCTAGATGAGCCGCGCAGGATTCGAGGGCGTGGTGGAGGTTGAAGCCATCGATGGATCGGCCCGAGCCGCGGCAGGCACCGTCGGCTTCGCGGCAGAGCAGGATGCACGGGCGATGAAATCGCTCGACGAGGCGTGAGCAGACGATGCCGACCACACCGGGGTGCCAGCCCTCGTGCGCGAGCACGATCGCTCGGCGGTCCGGCGTCGTCATGTCGGCGCCCTCGGCGAGACCGATCGCGTCGTGCTCGATGTGCTCGGCGATTCGTCGACGCTCGTCGTTTTGTGTGGAGAGCTGCTGGGCGATCGTTCGGGCGTGGGCCCCGCGGGCGACGGTGAGCAGCTCGACGGCCTCGCGCGCGTGCCCAAGCCGGCCGCAGGCGTTGAGCCTGGGGCCGATCTTGAACCCGACGTCCTCGGCGGAGATGTCCTCGCCGTCGAGCCCGCACGCTTGGACGAGCGCCCGGAGCCCGGGAATCGTCGACTGCTTGACACGTCCGAGCCCGTGGCGGGTGATGACTCGGTTCTCGTCGACGAGCGGAACGACGTCGGCGACGACACCGAGGGCGGCCAATGCGAGGAGCTCGAGCAGCAGCACGCGCGTCGGCTCGTTCACACGCTGCGACCCGGCGTGGAGCGTCGCAAGGCGCCACGCGAGCTTGTACGCGACGCCGGCGCCGGGCAGATCGCCGAAGGGGTAGTCGGAGTTCGGGTGGCGAGGGTGCACCACGGCGAAGGCGTCGGGCAGATCCTCGATGGACTCGGGCGGATTGTGGTGGTCGGTGATGATGAGATCGACGCCGAGCTCTCGGGCCACGCGGGCGGGCTCTCGGGCCGTGACGCCGCAGTCGACGCTGACCACCACGCGGGCGCCTTGATCGGCGAGCTCTCGGATCGCCTCGGCGTTGAGCCCGTAGCCCTCCTCGATGCGGTGGGGCACGTAGGTGCTCACGGGGGCGTCGGGGGCGACGTGGTGCAGGGTGTGGTAGAGGATGGAGGTGGCGGTGATGCCGTCCACGTCGTAGTCGCCGTAGATGACGATGGGCTCGCCAGCGCGGGCGGCGTCGAGCATGCGTCGAGCGGCGTCGTCGAGATGCGGGATGCCGGAGGGGTCGTGCAGGTGGGCAAGCGAGGGGCGGAGAAACGCGTCGCGTTGCTCGGGCGCGACGCCTCGGGCTTGAAGTACCCGAT
This sequence comes from Planctomycetota bacterium, assembly GCA_038534175.1. Lineage (GTDB taxonomy): Bacteria > Planctomycetota > Phycisphaerae > Phycisphaerales > UBA1924 > JBCBZM01. The sequence continues at coordinate 5,438 of JBCAXI010000104.1, forward strand.
CGATGAGCGGCGCCTCGGGTGAAACGTCGCGGGCGATTCGCGGAATCCAGAGCCCGTCGAGTCCTCGCTGGCCTCGCGGCTCGACCCGAACGGCCCCGGTGGGGGTGGCGGGAACTTCTGAGGAGCCGGCCGCGGAGGTGGAGGAGGCTGTGGTGCGGGGCGTGGTGGGCGAGGCGTTATGATCGGGGGCCGGATCGGGCATGCGACGCAGGCTACGCCCGGTGGATAACGCATGGTCAAGCTGAACAAGATTTACACACGCACGGGAGACGACGGCGCCACGGGATTGGGCACCGGCGATCGCGTGCCCAAAGACCATCCACGCGTGTCGGCGTACGGCGCGGTGGACGAGGCGAACGCGGCGGTCGGGCTTGGTGTGCTCGAGGCCGAGCGTGAGGGCGAGCCGGCGATCGGCGAGCTGCTGCGGTCGATCCAGCACGATCTCTTTGACGTGGGCGCGGATCTGTGCGTGCCGGTGGTGGCGGGCGAGTCCGGAGGGCTGCGGATCACGCCGGCACAGGTCTCGCGGCTGGAGTCTGCGATCGATACGCACAACGAGTCGCTCGAGCCGCTGACGAGCTTTGTCCTGCCCGGCGGGTCGGCGTTGAGCGTGGCGTTGCACCTGGCGAGGACGATCGTGCGTCGAGCCGAGCGGCTGACGGTGACGCTGCGGACGCTTGAGCCGGAGGCGACGTCCGCCGAGGCGGTTCGATATCTCAATCGGCTTTCGGATCTGCTCTTTGTGCTCGCGCGGCGGGCCAACGACGATGGGCGGGGTGATGTGCTCTGGCTACCTGGAGCGCACCGCGGCGCGTCGGAAGGGCCGGACGGCGCATGAGCCCGCCCTCGAACACGGCCCTGTTCACAACGGACTTCCGGCGGGAGTTCGCGCAGGCGACGCTGCGTCTCCTGCGTGGGCGGTTCGTGTGGTTTGTGTGCACGCAGCTCGGCATCGGCCTGCTGGCAATGCTGACGCTGATGGTGCCCGTGATCATCGCGATGACCCAGGGGCGGGACTGGACGGCGGTGTTCCTTGAGGGCCCGTTCGCGGGCGCTGGGTGGCTCGAGCTATCGATGATGGGGCTCTGGTACGGGCTGTACGCGGGCGCACTGATCTGGGTGGTGACGGGCAAGCGCACCGATCGCATGGTGTTGCTGCTCACGATGTGGGTGGTGTTTCTCGACGGGCTGAGCAACGTGATGCTGCGCGTCGCGGAGTCGCCGTTGACGTTCGGCTTGGTCGGGTTCGGCCTCTCGCATCTGATCGCGTCGCTGTTTCTCCCGTGGACGCCTAAGCAAGCGCTCAAGCCGGTCGTGCCGCTGCTGTTCATCAGCGCGGCGCTCCGGCTGCTGGTCGAGTCGCCCACGGTGTTCGGCGCGTTCGGACAGGGCGAGCCGGGGCGGATGGTGGGTGACTTGATCGCGATCCTCCTGAGCCCCCTCGTGGCGTTGCCGGGCACGGTGGTGTGCTGGGTGCGGCACTCGCGACGTCTCGATCAGTATCGCATTCGTTTTCTGAACGAGCGGTACGGCGAGGTGCGTCGCGAGCTGGTCGATGCACGGCGCATCCACGAGGCCTTGTTTCCACGGCCGAGGCAAGAAGGACGGGTGCGGTTCTCGTATCGGTACCACCCGATGCGTCAGATCGGTGGAGACTTCTTGCACGCGGCCAGCACGCCCACCTCGCGCGGGGAGGGTGACGGGCTCTCGATCGTGCTGCTCGATGTGACGGGCCACGGCATTCCTGCGGCGCTCACGGTCAACCGGCTGCACGGCGAGCTGGATCGTCTCTTTGCTGAGGATCCGCTGATGGGCCCGGGCGAGGTGCTCAGGATGCTCAACCGGTATGTGCACCTCACGCTGGCGCCCCACAATGTGTACGCGACCGCGATCTGCATGCGAATGGATCCGGACGAGAACGCGCTGATGTTCGCGTCGGGCGGGCATCCGCCGGCGTTCTTGCGAACCGTGGGCGGCTCGGTGGACCAGCTCGACTCGACGACCTTTATCTTGGGGGCCGTGGGCGACAAGGTGTTCGAGCCCGGCGAGCGTCGATTTGACTTCAAGCCTGGCGACTCGCTGGTGGCGTACACCGACGGCGCCACCGAGGCCAAGAACGCCGAAGGCGAGATGCTCGGTCTTGTCGGCATCCAACGGCTGATGGCCCAGCGTTCGGCGTCGTTGGGGTCGTGGTCGTCGCTGGTCGCGGCGGCGGTGGACGGCTTCCGCGATGGGCCACCGCTCGACGACACGCTCGTGATCGAGATGTTCCGCCCGTTCGATTCGGAGGGCTCGAGGCTCCCGTCGGACTTCGCGGAGCGTTCGTCGGACGAGCCGTCCGAGCGGCCGGCGCCGATCAGTCTTTGACGCCCTCGATGTGGCCCTCGGTGTACTTTCGGACCGCGTCGGTGAGGTCCACATCGGTGATGTTCGCCAGGGTGGCGAGCCACGCGAGCACGTCGGCGAACTCCTCGACCAAGTTCGCTCGCTGGGCGTCGGTGGGGGCCTTGCCTTCGGCGTTGGCGGCGATCGCGGTCGCCAACTCGCCCACCTCTTCGATCAGATAGACGAAGGTGCCGGCCGAGCCGCGGGCCTTGTCGGTCGCGTAATAGCGTTGGCGGATCAAGCCCTGGAACTCGGCGAGGGTCGTGGACGGGGTGCTCATGGGGGCACGCTAACGTGTCGAATGCGGCAAGATGTTGGACGCTGTCCAAACAAAGTCCTATTTGTGGGGGCTGGATGGCGGCCGACGACTTGCTTCGCGTGTGCGCGCGTCTATTGTTCTCCCCGCTCCGGAGGGCCCGGAGCCGACGAGGGAACCGCTGCGCATGCCGACGATCAACCAGCTCATTCGCAAGCCCCGACGCACGCCGATCGCGAAGTCCAAGGTCCGCGATCTTGACTCGTGCCCCGCCCGCCGCGGTGTGTGCCTGCAGGTCCGCACGGTCACCCCGAAGAAGCCGAACTCGGCGCTTCGCAAGATCGCCCGCGTGCGCCTGTCCAATGGTCGCGAGATCACGGCTTACATCGGCGGCGAGGGCCACAACTTGCAGGAGCACTCGATCGTGCTCGTGCGTGGTGGC
>JBCAXI010000105.1:0-8415 GCA_038534175.1 Planctomycetota bacterium
GTGGTCGTCTTCTTGGCGCCCGTCTTCGAGACGGTGCGCTTGGTCGTGCCCCGCTTGGCGGTTGTCGAGCGCTTGGCGGGCGTTCGCTTGGCGGCGGTCGAGCGCTTCGCGGTGGTGCGCTTGGCGGCGGTGCGCTTCGCCGGGGTCCGCTTGGTCGTGGTCTTTCGGGCCGTGGTTTTGCGGGCCGTCGTCTTGCGAGCCGTCGTCGACTTCTTCGCGCCGGGCTTCTTGGCGCCCGTCTTTTTGGCGCCCGTCTTCTTGGGGCTGGTCTTGGTTGAGCGGGATTTGGTCGTGGTGCTCTTGCGTGCGGCGGGTTTGCGGCCTGAGGTGGCGCGTCGCGTGGTCGTGCGGGACGCGCGTCGCGTCGTGTTGCGGCTGGTGGGCATCTGCGTTCTCCGTGCGGCGAGCTCGCCGCGAGATTCCGTCGGCCCGTCCAGCGGACCGGTCTCATCGCCGGCGGGGCCCGAGAGAGCAGGACCACACGCCGACCTCACGCCCGCCCAACCGCCCCAGCGGCGGCAATAACCGAGCGGACCGGCGGCGTATCGACCGCGAATACACGCGAAATCACTTTTTTCCAAGAATCGACCGCATCTGGGCGGCTTGCGCACCAAACGGCGACGATCATCTCGGCCGAACGGCATCGATCGATGTTCCAACACGATCCAACACGAGACCACGCCCGATGGCACAGACCACCTCCAACAACTCGAACGCCGCTTCCGACGCCTGGTCGCCCGAGTCGTGGCGCCAGCGGCCCGTTGCGCACGACGTGGCCTATCCCGACTCCGATGCCGTGCAGCGGGCCCTCGACAAGCTCCGCTCCTTTCCCCCCCTCGTCACGAGCTGGGAGATCGAGAAGCTCAAGGCCCAGCTCGCCGAGGCCGAGCGAGGCGAACGCATCCTCCTTCAGGGCGGCGACTGCGCCGAGACCCTCGCCGACTGCCGTCCAGAGCCCATCGCTAGCAAGCTCAAGATCCTCTTGCAGATGTCGCTCGTGCTGGTGCACGGCTCGCACACGCCCGTGATCCGCGTTGGGCGATTCGCCGGGCAGTACGCCAAGCCCCGCTCGCAGGCCGAGGAGGAGGGCCAGCAGGGCGATGAGGGCGCCACGCTCCGCCTGCCCAGCTACTTCGGCGATCTCATCAACGCCGCCGAGTTCGACGCACACGCCCGCCAGCCCAACCCCGATCGCATGATCGACGGGTACCAGCACGCGTCGCTCACGCTCAACTTCATCCGCTCGCTGCTCGACGGCGGCTTCGCCGATCTGCACCACCCCGAGGTCTGGAACCTCAGCTTTATGGGCAACGCGGACCTCCCGCCCGAGCGCAAGGCGGCCTACGAGAAGTTCAGCCACGAGCTCGCCTCGGCCCTCAAGTTCATGGAGGCCCTCGGCGAGCGGACCGTCGACGAGCTCAGCCGCGTCGAGTTCTTCACCAGCCACGAGGGCCTGAACCTTCTCTATGAGTCCGCCCAGACGCGGACCGTGCCCCACCGGCCCGGCTGGTGGGACCTCACGACCCACCTGCCCTGGATCGGCGAGCGCACCCGCCAGATCGACGGCGCCCACGTCGAGTTCTTCCGCGGCATCGAGAACCCCGTGGGCGTCAAGCTCGGACCCAAGTCGACCGGCGCCGACGCGCTCGCGTTATCGGTCACGCTCAATCCCAAGAACGAGCCCGGCAAGCTCGTCTTCATCACACGCTTCGGCGCTGGCAAGGCGTCCGGGCGGCTGCCCGAGCTCGTCGGCACGATGGAGCGAGCCGGGCGTCGATGCCTCTGGGTCAGCGATCCGATGCACGGCAACACCGTCTCAATGGACACCCCCAGCGGCCCAGTCAAGACCCGCCGCTTCGACGACATCCACCAGGAGCTGGGCGAGACCATCGAGACGCACCAGCGGCTTGGCTCGGTGCTCGGCGGGCTGCACTTCGAGCTGACGGGCGAGGACGTGACCGAGTGCGTCGGCGGCGCCGCGGGCGTGACCGCCGAGGGCCTGGCCGCGAACTACGTCTCGCCGTGCGACCCCCGTTTGAACTACCAGCAGTCGCTCGAGCTCGCGTTTCTGCTCGCCGGGCGATTGGGCTCGAGCCGCAACAACACCCGGAACGGGGACTGACCCACCCGACCGCGCTGAGGCGCATGGTCGACAGGGCGCGGGCCTTGCGCACGCAAAAAGGCGATGGGACCGGTGGACTTCCCGGGGTCTTGGCTCCGATGTCATTTGTGGTGGATGGACTGTTGGTTCGTGGTGGGCCTCGCGTGTCGCGGGGCTGGGCCGACAGCCAGACGCGATGTCCTTAGGAGGAACCACATGCAGGTTCCGCTCCGGATCGCCCATTTCGTGGGCGAGGACGATGTCATTCCGTTCGATCGTCGCCATGACCCGAGGCGACGGCTTGAGGGCGAGGCGGTGGCGGTGTATTGCCTGCCCGACGGCTCGCGACGGATCAGCGCGGTCGAACTCCGAGACATCGGTGGCAACGGACTCGGCGTGGTGGCCGAATCGGGCGCGCCGATCGGCTCAACCTGCTCGGTCTTCGAGTCGCCGCCCGAGCACGCGGCCCAGCGCCTCCGACGACTCAGCGAGCCCGTCTTCCATGGGCGCGTGGTGCGGGCCGAGTCGAAGGACAACGGCGTGGATATCGGCCTGAGCCTCTCCCGCGCCGCCGCGGCCTGAGTCAGCCGGCTCCCATCGTCGCCCACGTCGCGGCGAACCGCTCGTACATCCGGTCGATCGATGCGGGAATCACCCGCACCTGGCCAACCGTCTGCATGAAGTTCGTGTCCCCGCCCCATCGCGGCACGAGGTGCGCGTGCAGGTGTTGCGGCACGCCCGCGCCCGCGGCGCGGCCCTGGTTCACACCGATGTTGATGCCTTGCGGCTGCAGCGTGCGCTCCAGCAGGTCGGCCGCCACGTCGACCAGTCGCCACAGCTCGGCCCGCTGCGCAGGCGCGTAGTCGAGCAGCCGCGGACGCCCCTCGCCCATCGCGACCAGCAGGTGCCCGCTCGTGTACGGGTAGGCGTTGAGCAGGATCATGCCCCGATCGGAGCGCGCGACGACATGGTTCGACGCGTCGTCCTCGGGCGTCTCCCAGTAGCGGCGGAGAAAGGCGATGTCGTCTCGCGCGGGCGGGCCGGCGGTGCGCTCGTTGGCGTCGAGGTCCTCGAGGTATTGCAGGCGCCAGGGCGCGTGCAGCGACGCCGGCCCGAGCGCGCCCGCGCCATCGGGTATCGGGCCTTGGGCTGGCGGTCCGGGCGGTTTGGATCCGCGCGGGCCGTGGGGTGCTGGCTCGCTCATCGTCTCGGAGTGTAGTGGTGGGCGCGTCGCGTCGATCTTGCCCGCATGACGCCTAAGGGCTTCTATCCCGACCCGCTCGCCTGCCCGGGCGCGCGCTCGACCCGCGTCGAGCAGATCATGACGCGCGGCGTGGTGGCGCTGGGCATGGACCGGCCCGTCAAAGAGGCCCACCAGCACTTCAACGATGGCGCCCTGCACCATCTCCTCGTGCTCGAGCGCGGCGCGGTGGTCGGCGTGGTGTCCGACCGCGACGTGCTCGGCTGGATCTCGCCATTCGTCGGCAAGATGTCCGAGAAGCCGCGCGACGTGGCGCTCCTTGAGCGGCCCATCCACCAGATCATGAGCCGCGGCGTCGTGACGATCGGCCCGAGCGACTCGATCGATAAGGCCGCCTCGCGCCTGCTGCGGCACCACATCGGCTGCCTACCGGTCACGACGGAAGGCGGGAAGCTGGTTGGCATCCTGACCTGGCGAGACGTGATCCGCTGGCTCGCCGAGCGCGCCGGTGTCGAGGCCGAGCCGGGCGAGCCCATCCGGTGCTCAAGGTTCGAGTCTCGCCAAGGCGACGACGCGGACGCGGCGTCCAGCGCCGCCTGAATCCCGTCGGGCGCCACGCCATCGGCTAGAGTTCGCGGTCCATGAGCGCTCCACTTTCGCGAGCGCGGGAGGGATCGCGGCATGTTCAAATCGATCAAGACCAGCGGGCGCGGCACGCCCGACACGCTCATCGTCGGCGCTTTCAAGACGGGCCGCGGCTCCTCGCTCGACGCCGACCTCAAGAAGCTCGACCACGACGGCGCCCTCGACGCCGCGATCAAACGCCCCGAGTTCAGCGGCGAGGTCGGCTCGCTCGTCGAGGCCTTCCCAAGCAAGCCGACAGGCAAGGGCAAGAACAAGCCGCCGCACTACGAGCGCGTGATCATCGTCGGGCTCGGCGCCAAGAGCGAGCTGGACACGGGCGCCTTCCGCGGTATCGCGGCCGCCGTGGGTCGCCGCCTCGCGCGGGCCAAGGCCACCAGCGCCGAGGTCGACCTGTCGGGCCCGGTCAAGGCCGCCAAGCTCGACGAGGGCCTCGCGGCCCAGTGCTTCGGCGAGGGCATCGGCCTGCTCGCCTGGTCGCGCGGACTCTTCAAGGGCACGGGCTCGCCCGACGCCGACCCGCAGGCGCTCACGCTCAAGGCCAGCACCAAGACCTTCGACACCGGGCTCGACCGCGGGCTCGGCCTCGCCGAGGGCGCCAACCTGGCGCGCACACTCAGCGAGACCCCGCCGAACATCTGCACGCCGCAGTTCCTGATCTCCGAGGCCCGCAGGCTCGGGCGCCAGCACGCGAGCTTGAAGATCGACATCATCCAGGGCTCGAAGCTCGACGACGAGCGGCTGGTCGGCATCAAGACCGTCGGCGACGCCAGCGAGAATAAGCCCGCGCTCATTCGCATCGAGTACACCCCGCCCCGCGGCGGGAAGCGCTCTCAGCCCGTCGTCTTCGTCGGCAAGACCATGACATATGACTCGGGCGGGCTGTCGATCAAGGTCGGCGGGGGCATGCGTGGCATGAAGCGCGACATGGACGGCGGCGCCGCGGTCTTCGGCGCCATGCACGCCATCGCCAACGTCATCAAGCCCAACCGACGCGTCGTCGCGCTGCTCAGCTGCGCCGAGAACGCGATCAGCGACGAGGCCTACCGCCCCGATGACATCCTTACGTTCCGCAACGGCGTCACGGTCGAGGTCACCAACACCGACGCCGAGGGGCGCCTCGTCATGGCCGACGCGCTCTGCTGGGCCTGCGACAAGGAGGACCCCGCCTGCATCATCGACGTCGCGACGCTGACCGGCGGCGTGGTCGTCGCGCTCGGCTCGACGTACGCCGGGATGTGGTGCGACGACGACGGGCTGCGCGAGAAGATCGAGGCCGCCAGCGAGGCCAGCGGCGAGCGCGTCTGGCGCCTGCCGCACCACGACGAGTACCGCGCGATGATGAAGAGCCCGGTCGCCGACATCGTCAACTCGGCACCGGTGCGCGAGGCCCACCCCATCCAGGGCGCGGCGTTCCTGAGCTACTTCTGCGAGGACGGCGTCCCCTGGGCCCACATCGACATCGCCGGCGTCCACTCAACGGACAAGGACAAGGGCCCGTACGTGCCGGGGCCGACGGGCTTTGGGGCGCGACTGCTGGCGAGCTTTGTTGAGGCGGGGTGATCGCGACGGACCCCGGCTGATCTAGCGCGCCGGGTTCGGACCAGCGCGCCTTTCCGACGCTCGCGGTGCTAGGTCGGCATGTTTGCGGCCCAATGATCGTTCGCTCACACGTGTTGACACCTCGATACCGGGGCGGCTCCGACGCACGGCGGTTGCTCGCGTCAGCGTTCAGTTTGGCCGACTTCGTTCCGACCGGACGGCATCGACGCGAGGTCGCCGCAAAAGATTCTCGTAACTGCCTGGCATTCTTGGAAACCAGCGCCAGGGTCGTGGGTGTCCGGAACGCCGGTTCCGTCCTGTGGCACCCCACGTCTGAAATGGGTCTGTTCATGCAAAGCGCGATCATTGTTTCCGCTGTGGCGGCCTTGGCGGGGCAGTCATTGGGTGGGGCGTTGCTCACGTTCGAAGGTCTACCTTCCGCCGGGGAACAGGTCCGCGGCGTTCCTCCGCCCGAGACGGTGCTCACGGACGACTTCCAGAACCTGGGCGTCCTCTTCGGCGGCCCGACCACATTGGGTGTCGCGGTGGTCGATCGGGTCGACAGCTTTGCGCCGAGTTCAGGGGTGAACTCGGTGGTGGGGCTCGACGCGTCGGGCTCGATCCCGTTTGCCGCCAGCGGCAGCATCGAGTTTCGCTTTGTAGAGCCGGGGACAGCGACGCCCAGCATTGCCAATGGCGTCTCGTTCACGATCGGCGACTCCGGAAACGACCTCGACCAATTTGTGATCACGGCGTTTGGTGCGGGGGGCCAGATTCTCGAACAGATCGACGAGGCCGCGGCCTTGAGATTCGCTGTGGACCTCTCGGTCGACAACATCTCCAGCGTGCAGATCGCGTTTCCGTTCAGCGACACCGGCTACTCGCTCGATGATCTCGCCTTCACGATTGTCCCCGCCCCGGGGACGTCGGTCGTGATGGGGTTAGCGCTGCTGGCCCTGCGTCGTCGGCGCTGAAGCGGCCTCAGGGCGGGGCGTTGCGCCACAGCACGGATCCAAGTCGAGCTGGCGTGTCGTCCGAGGACACCCGTTAGCTCATCTGCCCGCTCAACGTCGACGAAGGGAAGGGGGCGGCCCACCTTCCTACCCTGTCGGCGGAGATCCCCATGCCGTACACCATGAAGCCCGCCCAGGGCTACGACGTTGACGCCGACAACATCGACTACCTCTCCGAGCATGTCGACACAGGCGATCGCTGGGTCCTGAACTTCGGCCCTCAGCACCCCGCCACCCACACCACGCTCCGCCTCGTCCTCGAGCTGGACGGCGAGCGGATCGCGCGGTGCACGCCGCACATCGGCTACCTGCACTCCGGCTTCGAGAAGCTTGGCGAGCACCTGGATTACAACCAGTACGTGACGATCGTGAGCCGGATGAACTATCTGAGCCCGATCAGCAATGACATCGCCTGGCACGGCGCCGTGGAGACGCTCTTCGGCATCGACATCACCCCGCGCTGCAAGGTCCTCCGCACGATCATGGCCGAGATCGGCCGCATCCAGGATCACCTGCTCTGCGTCGGCGCGACCGGGCTCGATCTCAACGCGTTCACCGGCTTCATCTACCTCTTCAACCTTCGCGAGAAGGTCTACGACCTGTGCGACTACATCAGCGGCCAGCGCTACCACCCCGACTGGACCCGCGTCGGCGGCCTCATGCAGGACCTGCCCGATGAGGAGGTCTTCAAGCGCATGGTCAAGGCCTTCGTGAACGAGGAGCTCCCCCAGGCGCTCGACGACATCGAGAATTTGCTCAACCGCAATCGCATCTTCCAGGACCGCACCCGCGGCATCGCCACGCTCACCCACGACGAGGCGATCGCCTACTCGATGTCCGGCCCCATGGCCCGCGGCTCGGGCGTGAAGCGCGACCTGCGCAAGGACGATCCGTACCTCTGCTACGCCGACAACTGGGACGGCCAGGGCGCCGAGGCCGTCAAGTTCCAGGTGCCCATCTGCCATGAGGGAGACGCCTACAGCCGCTTCTTGGTCCGACTCGAGGAGATGAAGCAGTCGCGCGACATCGTCAACCAGCTCATCGACAAGATCCCCGGCGGCTCCGTCGACACCTTCAGCGACTCCAAGATGGTCAAGCCCGACAAGAACGAGGTCTACGGCTCCATCGAGGGCCTCATCCAGCACTTCGAGCTCATCATGTCCAACCGCGGCTGGGAGCCGCCCATCGCCGAGTGCTACAGCGCCCAGGAAACGTCCAATGGCGAGCTGGGCTACCAGATCGTCTCCGACGGCTCGCCCCGCCCCTGGCGCGTCAAGACCCGCCCGCCGAGCTTCATCAACTACTCCGTCATGGCCAAGCTCACCGAGGGCCACCTGCTGAGCGACATCGTCGCGGTCATCGGCTCGATCAACGTCGTTGCCGCCGAGCTCGATCGGTAAAGAAGGCACTGGGGACTAGGGACTGGGCATTAAGCATTCGCCTGCGCGATGAGTTCGCGGTGCAAAGCCAGTGCCTCGTGCCCAATCCCTGGCGCCCCCCGCCCGCTACATTGTCGCTTCATGAAAGCGGCGCCATGACCACGCCAAGGAACGAAGCGCGACCGACAGTGCAACGCCTCGATCGAACGCCGACGCCGATCGCTCGCGTGATCTGTGGCGCCGTGGCGCTCGTGGGTATCGCGCTGCTCGCGTGGATGGCGCTCGAGCGCCCCGACATGGATCTCGATGGCCTCGTCGCCGAGCACGGCTGGCTCGAGTGGTCGCAGCCCTGGCTCTGGGTTGTGACCGGCGCCGTGTGCGCGCTCACGTGCCTCACGCGTCGCCCGCGCCGGGACCTGCTCGTCGCTGGGTGGATGACCCTGCTGAGCCTGCTCGCGGGCCTGCGCGAGATGGACCTGCACGCCGTCCTGAATCCCGAGAACATCGCGATGCTGGGCATCGCGTCCGAGCACGCGG
>JBCAXI010000106.1:0-8371 GCA_038534175.1 Planctomycetota bacterium
TGGCTCTCAGGGCTCGCAGGACATCGTGGGTGGTCTTCCGCGTGTCACGGAGATCTTTGAGGCTCGCAAGCCGAAGGATCCGGCGACGATGGCGGAGATCTCGGGCGTGGTCGAACTGCACAGCGACAAGCGCAAGGGCAAGATGACGATCCGCGTGGTGTCGGACGCGGGGATCGAGAAGGACCACCACGTGCCCTCCGACAAGCAGCTGCAGGTGCACGCGGGCGACTTCGTGCAGGCGGGCGATCCGCTGACCGAGGGCCCGCTGGTGCCGCACGACATCCTTCGGATCAAGGGTGAGGAGTCGCTGTGGACGTACATGCTCGACGAGGTGCAGAACGTGTACCGCGCTCAGGGCGTGGGGATCAACGACAAGCACATCGAGCTGATCCTGTCGCAGATGCTGCGGAAGATCCGCGTGGAGAACCCGGGTGACACGGACTTGCTGCCGCACGAGGTGGTGGACAAGTTCAACTTCCGCCAGAAGAACGCCGCGACGGCCCAGATGCTGCGTGTGGTGGAGTCGGGTGGGACGGACCTGAAGGTCGACGCGTTGGTGAGCAAGGACGAGGCCAAGGAGGCGAACGCTCGTGCCGAGGCGGCGGGCAAGGAGATCGCCAAGACGAAGAAGGCTCGTCCCGCGACGGGCCGGACGCTGCTGCTCGGCATCACGAAGGCGTCGCTGCAGTCGGACTCGTTCTTGTCGGGCGCCTCGTTCCAGGAGACGACGAAGGTGCTGACCGAGGCGGCGCTGCGCGGCGCCGAGGACACGCTGGTTGGTTTGAAGGAGAACGTGCTGCTGGGTCACCTGATCCCCGCGGGCACGGGCTTCCGTCCGTACCAGGACATCCGCGTGAAGTACCTGGTGGAGCCGGAGGATCTGGATCGCGAGGACGAGCAGCGCATGATCGAGGAGGCCGCCGAGGCGGCCGAGGCGCTGGGCGCCGATCGAAACACCTCGCTCGGTGCGCCCGCGGCGGAGATCGAGGTGCGTCAGCAGAGCCCGTCGTCGGATGTCATGGTCGCGCCCAGCGAGAGCGGCGTGATCGGCCAGATCGGTGGCGACAGCGAGGGCTCCGCGACGAGCTGATCGGTGGCGACGGTGATCTTGGTGGGTTGTCCCTGTTCGGCTTAGGCCGGCGGGGATGGCTCTTCCTCGAGCAGGGTCTCGAGGCGATCGATGGGCGTGGGGTTGATGCCCTCGCTCACGAAGTCCTGCGTCCACATGACGGGCGGGTGGATCTCGCCCGTTTTGCACATGTGCTTGATGTATGGGACGCAGAGCCCGCACTTGCCGCCGCAACCGAGTTCTCGGTGGATGTCGGAGATGGTCTGGCCCGCGCAGAGGCGTTGCCAGATTGTCTCGAAGGAGACATCGAAGCAGATGCACTGGGTGACGCGGTGTTCCATCGGGGCTCGCACAACCTCGGTTCGACGCGGAATCCTACCTGAGCATGAGGCGGGACAAAAGGCGTCTTTCAACGGTCTTGCGTTGTCGCGTGGGCTCTGGGATGGGGTTCTGCGGCGAGCCGGCTAGAACGAGGGTGGCGGGCGTGTGCCCTCGGGGCGTGGGCGTGCCGGGTGCGCCGCGAGCTCGCGTTCATTGAGGACAGGGAAGTCCGTAACGCCCGTTCGGAGCGCGGCCTCGATGTAGGGCCGGCATGTGCCACAACCGGTGGTGCAGCCGGTGACGTCGGCGAGTTGCTGGAGCGAGAGTCCCTCGGCGCGATGGAGCGTGATGAGCTGCTCGAAGGTGACGTCGTGGCAGACGCATCGATCGACGGCCATGTTCGGCTCCTTTGTTCGGCGCGGGCGCGTTAGCGCACGAGCGCGTGAGCCCAGCGTTGCCAATCGGGCACATAGTGCGGCGCGTTGGTGGCGGAGGCCGAGCCGATGCCGAGTGCGGGTTCGAGGGTGGCGTCCAGGTCTGATGGCGCGGGGATCATGGCGCCGTCGGCGCGGGCGGTGACGGCGGTGGCGTTGGGGCCGGGCGCGGCGTTGTGTCTGAACGCGGTGGTGGGCGCGGGGTTCTCGCGCCATCTTCCGGCGCGCTGGTAGAGGGCGGGCGGGTCGAGCAGGGCGGTGCTGCGTGGCGAGCCGCCGAAGAGGATGAGGGTGTCGGCGAAGACGAAGAGCTCGGAGGGGCGTTGGATCTCGAACGCCTTTCTCCAGGGTCGCCAGCCGATGCGTCTATTCCAGCCGGGCGTGTGCTCGGGGGAGAGGTAGTAGCCGTTGTAACCGTAGGTGGAGGTGAGGGCGTCGGGATCGTCGAAGGCACCCTGCGAGGCGTAGGAGCCGCGGGGTTGGGCGGGGCATTCGAAGACGTCGGCGTCGTGCCGGTGTGTTCCGAGGTAGGGCGCGAGGAACCCGCTGGCGTGATCGGGCTGGCCGGAGGTGGCGCCGTCGGCACCCCACCAGAAGATGTTGTCGCCCTCGGATGTTTGCTGTCCGGTGTTGGTGTAGGCGAGGGGCATGACGCGTTCGGCGTGGTCGTCGGCGTAGAGGGTCCACGCGGTGATGAGCTGTCGCTGATTGGCCATGCAACGCGCGGTCTGCGCCGATCTGCGGGCGCTCCCGAGGCCGGGGGCGAGCAGGCCGATCAGCAGCGCGATGATGGCGATGACGACGAGCAGTTCGATCATCGAGAAGGCGTGTCGGACGTGTCGGGCGGGGTGGGCTGGTCGGCGGTTCATCGTGTGCGGCTCCGCTGGTCGAAGCCGCGGATGGCTCGCTCGATGAGCGCGCGGTCGAACGGATCAATGAGGCCATCGCCTGAGAGATCGGAGGGGCTCTGCTCGAAGGCGTAGAGGTCATCGATGTCGACGGCGCCGTCGTGGTTGAGATCGGCGGATTGACAGAGACCAAAGGCGACGAGCCCGGTGGCACCGACGGAGACGACGCAGTCGCCGGCGACGGCGGGCGATCCGCCCCCGTGCGGCGAGGCGGCCTCGATGAACGCGGGCGAGGTGGGCTGCTGCGCGAGATTGAGGAGTCGAAGGCCGTTGTGCGGCGCGAAGTCGAGACCCGACAGGTCGGGCTCGCCTGTGAGCAGGAGCGGGACGCCAACGTCGGTGAGGAGGACGGGGTGGTGGGTCCAGCCGCCGAGCGGGAGGTACTCGCCCGGATCGATGGCGGTGTCCATGTCGAGGTCGTTGAAGGTATCGAGGGCGGTGTCGTTGAGGCGTGTGGCGTGTGTGTCGAGGTCCTGGAAGAGCTGGATAGAGGGGACGGAACCGAATCCGTTGAAGCCGGCGGCGAGCGCGACAAGGCGCTGCTCGCCGGCGTCGATGGCGATGGGGATGGACGAGGTCCGGTTGGCGGACACGGTCCAGCGTGGGTGCCCGGTGTGGGCGTTGAGGCTGACGAGTTGTCCCGCGTTCTGGCCGCCAAAGAAGGCGTAGGTGGCGGCATAGAGGTCGTCGTTGTGGATCGAGAGCCCGCCGAAGAAGCCCTGGGTGATGGGGAGCGTGTAGGTCCACGTCGGCGGGGGCGCGGTGAACGCGGTGGCGTCGTACGCACGGATCGCGCCTGGCGTGGGGGTGATCGCGAAGGGCTTGCCGGTGGTGGTGACATAGACGACGGCGTCGTGGTAGGTCGGCGAGGTGCCGCCGGAGCCGTCGATGGTCTTGGACCAGACCGTGTCGCCCGGCTTCCATGGATTGAGGGTGGGGTGGTACGGATCGACATTGACGCAGAGCAACTCGGCGGCGACGCCGGGCACGTCGAAGGTCGTGAGGAAGGCGCGGTCGGCGGGGCCGAGGTCTTGCGTGACGACGGGCGTGGCGTTGACAACGGGATCGTCGAGATCGTTGATCCAGATGGAGGCGCCGGTGTCGGCGTCGAAGGCCTCGAGGGTGAAGCCGCTGGAGACGAGGATGGTGTTGTTGTGCGGATCGGCGGTGGGCCCGGCCCAGGCGTCGAAGCCTGGGGGATCGATGCAGATCGACCAGGCGATGGCGCCGTCGTGCAGCTCGATCGCGAAGAGGTACGTGAAGAAGCCGACGCAGCCGATGGCATACGCGCGCCGATCGTAGATGATGGGCGGGCTTTGGGCGATCCAATCGATGGGATTGGAACCGTCGTCGTGGGTTCGAAGCCAGCGGGGCTGCTCGAGCGCGGGAGTGATGTCGGTGTGGAACGAGCGTGCCTCGTTGCCGCCGAGGGTGGGCCAGGCGGGCGAAGAGGACGGAGGGGTGGCGAACGCGCTGGCGGTGAAGAGTGCCAAGACCGCGGGCGCCATGAGGCCGCGCCATGCATGGCAAGCGGTGCGAGCACGGCTCGCGTGGTTTGAGTGGGCACCGGGTTGCATAACGACCGTGATCGGCTGGCGCCGACCACGGCCCACGAAGGGGCCGAAGCCCCCTCTCCTCATCCGTGAGGTGCGCCGATGGGGCGCTCCGAGTTGTTTCGTGCCGCTGGACTGTGACGGCGTCGACGCGTGGCGGCGAGCAGGCCGAGCGCGGCGAGCGTGGCTGGCAGGGTGGCGGGGGCTGGGATGGCGCTGACATCGGCGAAGGCGTCGATCTCGGGGGCCACGCCGGAGCCGTCGAGGTTGAGGATGCGCACGTGCGTGATGCTCTGGAGGCCTACGTCATCGAGGTCGATGCCGGCGCCGCCGCCGGAGCCGTTGTAGGCGAGCGAGAGCTGGGCGAGGTTGAGACCTGTGGGGTCCAGGGCGGGGTCGACGGGCCGAGTGAAGTCGGTGGGGATGAGGCCCGGGCTGGAGGCAAAGGGGTCGACGAGGTCTTGGAATCCGAGTGTGGGGAAGACGCCATCGGCTTGCGCGTTGGGGACGGTGACAAAGCTGACGCCGTCGGCGGAAACCTGGACGAGCCCGCCCTCGGTGAAGGCGCCGGTGACGACGCCGTTGGGTGCGTCGTTGAAATCGCTGATGCCGAAGAAGCTGTTTCCGAAGATGAGCAGATCGATGCCGAAGGGGTTAAGCGGGTCGTTGATGACGGGTTGATCGAAGCGCACGGTGAGTGAGCCGCCCTCGCCGACGGAAACGATCTCGTCAGAGCCGAAGGGCGGGTTGAACGGGTTCACGGGACCCGGGAAACCGACGAGCTCGCCCGTGACGCGTTCGGGTGAGCCGAGGGCGGTGAGCGGGTTGGTGAAGTCGGGGTTGATGTTGGATCCTGGGATGTAACTGACGACGTCGGTCGCGAACGGGCTGGCGCACGCGAGCGTGGCGCCGAGCGCGATCGGCAGGACCACCCGGACACTGGGCGGTGAACGAAACGGCATGTCTCTCTCTCTTCCGATGCGTGTGGCCGACGAGCGTTCCACGGCTCGGCGGCGGAGTTCCGGTCCCGAGATCGCGCGGGACCGCTCCCGAGTGGACGACGACGGCCGACGCGGGGGCCTGGATGTCGGGGGGGAGGATCCGCCGGGAGCTCGCGGACCGACACCGCCGACGCCCCAGTCGCGAGGGCGAACGATGCAGTCAACGGCAGGTCTTCCGGCTTCGAGCTCGGCGAGAACCGGCCTTCCCACCATGGCGCGATGCGCCCGGCAGTGGCCGATGAGGGCTGGAACAAGCCCCTCATCCTGGGGTTCTCGCGTTCACGCTCGTCACGGCGGCGCGTCCGCGGTGGCTTTACACCACACTTCCCTTTTCACCCCGGCACGAGGCCGGGGCACCATTGACGGGTGGAGCGTACCGCTGGGTTGGCGGGTGTCAATCGAGCCCTTACGCGGACCATTCCATGGGTCGTGCGAGCGTCGGGCGGGCTGGGTTTAGGCGTTGCCGGCCTTGCCGAGGAACGACTCGAACATCCAGCCGCGCTTGGCGAGGTCGTCGCGCACGTCGTCGAGGATGTCGACGGTGGTGCGGTCGCCGGCGTTGTCGGCGAGGGTGGCGGCCTGGTTGATGTCTGCCACGACGGTGGCGATGTCGGCGGCGAGGGCGTTGGTCATTTTCTCGGCGGGCCAGACGCCGGGGGCTTCTTCGACGCGTGATTGCTCGATGGCGTTGGCGAGTGTTGTGATGGGCACGCCGTGGAGCATGCGGACGCGTTCGGCGAGGTCGTCGATGTGTGTGACGAGGGCGGTGTAGAGCGCCTCGAACTCGGCGTGGAGCGTGAAGAAGGAGGGGCCCTGCACGTTCCAGTGGAAGTTGCGTGTCTTGTAGTACAGCACGACGGTGTCGGCGACGAGCTGGTTGAGTGCTTCGACGATGGCGACGGTGTCGGGGGCGTGGTTATCAGGGGACATGGAGGGTGCCTTTCAAGCGTTGAATCTTGGAAGACTTTAGGAGGCGATCGCCGTCGCCCTCCGCGCACGGGCGGTGGGGTGTGACAGAGTCGTCAACTGGGCGGGGGCGCGAGCCGGGCGGTTACTTCAGGACCACCCACAGGGCGTGGATCACGCCGGGCAAGAAGAAGAGCAGGAGTGTGACCGCCAGGTTGATCCAGAAGTGCGTTCCGATGCCCTACTTGAGGAAGACGGCGAGCGGCGGGAGCAGGATGGCGAGGATGATGAGCAGGATGGTTGGCATGGTTCGGGTTCCCTTCGGACGACGCGGGTCGTTCTAGACTGCCGGCATGGGTGACCAGTCTACATCGGAGGGCTCGATGGCTTGGCCGCGGTTGCTCGCGGGCGTGCCGTCGGTGCACAAATCGCTGTTTCGCCGGTTGGGCGTCGCGGCGCACGATCCGGCGGCGTATCTCGAGTTTGCTCCCGACGATCGCGTGGTGATCGTGCGTGACGTGGAGCGCGCTCGCGCGCGGTCGAGCGCGCGCGCGGACGAGGTGCGGGTGTACGAGGACTTCGAGCCGTCGGACGGTCTGAGCGGCGACCGGGAGGTGCGCGCGGCGCAGGCGATCGCGGAGTGTCTTGCTCGTCGCGGCGCGTCGAGCGTGGTGGCGGATCGTGCGCTGCCGTTGCTGATCGCCGAGGCGATCCGTGGGCGGGGCATCGAGGTCCGGCTCGACCACGCGTGGGGCGTGGCGGATCGCCGGTGCAAGACGCCGGATGAGCGTTCGGCGCTGCGGGCGGCGCAGCGGCTGACCGAGGACGCGGTGCGGCTGGCGTGCGAGATGATCGCGGGGGCGAACGTTGATGACGCCGGCGGGCTGGTGGATGCGGCGGGCGGGGGCGCCCTGACGAGCGAGCGCGTGAAGGCGGCGGTGATCTCGTTCCTGGCCGAGCGTGGCGCCGTGACGGACGACCTGATCGTGGCGGGCGGCCCGGCGGGGTCGGACTGCCACTTCACGGGCGCCGGGGCGTTGCGTTCGGGCGAGCCGGTAATCGTGGACATCTTTCCGTGTCATGTCGCCAGTGGGTTTCATGGCGACTGCTCGCGCACGGTGGTGCATGGCACGGCGTCGGACGCGATGGTGTCCATGCACGCGGCGGTGGTCGAGGCCAAGCGGGCGTCGATCGGTGTGGTGCGCGCCGGCGTGACGGGTGAGGATGTGCATCGCGCGGCGGTGGCGGTGATTGCCGAGCGGGGCTTTCATGTCGGGTGGCCGCCAAAGGGCAGTGGGGCGAGCCTGGCGGCGATGACGCATGGCACGGGGCATGGGATCGGTCTGGATCTCAAGGAGCCACCCCTGCTTGATTTCAAGGGCCCGACGCTTTTGGAGGGTGACTGCGTGACGGTCGAGCCGGGCCTATATCGCCCCGACACGGGGGGCGTGCGGATCGAGGACATGCTGCTCGTGACGGGGGAGGGGTCCGAGAACTTGAACGTGCTGCACGAGGGGCTCGACTGGCGCGTGTGATTCGAGGTGTTTCCCGGGCTGTGCGGGGTTGGGGCTGATGGCGCCCGGATGGTCATCCGATGTTCCGGCGTGCGCTCTCTTGGGGTGAGGTGGCGCACGGAGATCTGTTCGTGCCGCCCGCTCCCCTGCCCGAGAACGAAGAACGGCGTCAGTCGGCGTTGCGTGCGCTGCCGTCGCTTGACGGGCAGCATCAGTCGTGGGCCGACGACTTCGCGGCTGCGGCGTCGGCGCTGTGTGGGTGCCCGATCGGCGTGGTGAGCATTGTCGACGAAGATCGGCAGTGGTTCAAAGGCCAGGTCGGGCTCGATGTGTGCGAGACGCCGCGAGATCAGGCGTTCTGCGCGTACACCGTGCTCGGCGATGAGCCGCTGGTCGTGGAGGACGCGACGGCCGATCCGCGGTTTGCGGATAACCCGTTGGTGACGGGTGAGCCGGGGATTCGGTTTTACCTCGGGATCCCGCTGCTCGATGACGACGGGTTGGCGCTGGGCAGCTTGTGTGTGATCGACACGCGGCCGCGGCGGCTCACGTCCGAGCAGATCGACGCGATGCGGGGCCTGGCACGGCTGGTGTCGGATCGTCTGACGTTCTCGACGCGGATGCGGCAGGTTCGGGGCACGTGCGCGGTGCTCGAGGCGCGGGCG
>JBCAXI010000107.1:0-8350 GCA_038534175.1 Planctomycetota bacterium
CTTCACCACCACCGGCGACGCGAACGACGGGCGAGGCTGGCCGCCCGAGCGGGGCACGCTGCCCCTGCTCCGCGCCATCAACAGCCGCATGCCAGAAGACGTGCTCATCACCGAGGTCGCGCTCGCGCCCGACCACTTCGACCCGATCGCCCACGCCCAGGCCAAGGGGTACAGCTACACGCTGCACGTCAGCCCGCATCGCCCGCTGTGGAGCCGCCGCAGCGCGTTCCACGCGTGGCACGCGCTCGACGCCGAGGCCATGCGCGAGGCCGCGCAACATCTCGTCGGTGAGCACGACTTCGAGAGTCTGGCGGCCGCGGGCCACGGGCGCCTGACCACCGTGCGCACGATCTTCGACTGCACCGTCGCGAGCGCGCGGCCCGACGACCCCGTCGAGGCCGACCCCGCGGGCGGCGATTTCGAGCCGCGGCACGTCCGCATCGACGTCAGCGGCAACGGCTTCCTCTACAACATGGTCCGCATCCTCGCCGGCACGCTCATGGAGGTGGGCCGCGGCAAGATCCAGCCCACCGACATCCCCGACATCCTCGCGGCCAAGGATCGGCGACGCGCCGGGCCCACGCTGCCGCCCGAGGGCTTATGCCTGGAGTGGATCCGGTACTGACCCCGTACGCTCTGGCGAGCGTGGCACTCCGCATTCTCCACATCTCCACGCGCCTCATCCTGGGCGGCAGCCAGGAGAACACCGTGCTGTCGTGCGAGGGCCAGGCGCGCCTCGGACACGAGGTGCATCTCGCCTTTGGTCCGATCTACGGACCCGAGGGCTCGCTGCTCGCGCGCGTCAACACGTTCCGCGCGCCCGACGGCGCGGCGCACCCCAAGATCATCACGCACGAGTTGCCCGACCTCATCCGCGCCATTCACCCCTGGCGCGATCTGCGGGCGCTGAGCCAGATCCGCGCGCTCATTCGCAAGATCCGTCCCGATGTCGTGCACACCCACTCGTCCAAGGCCGGCGTGCTGGGGCGGCGCGCCGCGTGGCGGGAGCGATTCCCGCCGGCGCCCGATCCCGATCGGGTCCGCCGCCCGACCGATGACACGATGCTCGGCACGCACGTGCCCCGCTCCAACGACGGCGGCCCGCTGCGCGTCCTACCCGGCGAGCCATGGCCCGGCGCCCACCAACGCTCGATCGCCGTCGTGCACACGATTCACGGCCCGCCCTTCATGCCCGTCGAGGGCCGCGTCCTGGCGCGATTGAAGACCCGTTGCAAGAACGCGCTCTACACGCTCGCCGAGCGCCGAGCCGCCCATCACTGCCACACCATCATCAGCGTCGCCGACGCGATGACCGCGCAGTTCCGCGATCGGCACATCGGGCGCGACGAGCAGTACGTCACCGTGCGCAGCGGCATGGAGCTCGCGCCGTTCCTCGAGCCCAACTCCGACGAGACCCGCGACGCGGTGCGATCCAAGCTCGGACTCTCGGGCGAGGACTTCGTCGTCGGCACCGTCGCCCGGCTCGCGCAGCACAAGGGGCACGACGACCTGCTCGACGCGCTGGGCGACGACCTGCGGCGGCACCCGCGCTGGAAGCTGCTCTGGGTCGGCGATGGCTGGTGGAAGCAGCGGCTGCTCGAGCGCGTGCGCGCGCTCGGCGTCGAGCGACAGGTCGTCACCACGGGGCTCGTGCCGCCCGGTCGCGTGCCGGGGCTCATCCGCGCGATGGACGTGCTGGCGCACCCGAGCTACCGCGAGGGCCTTCCGCGGACGGTGCCGCAGGCGCTGCTCTGTGGCGTGCTGCCGATCGCCTACGACGCCGACGGCACGCGCGAGGCGTGCATCGACATGGAGACCGGACGGCTCGTGCCTGTGGGCGATCGCGACGCGCTGCGCGACGCGATCCGCTGGGCGCACGACGAGCCCTTGGCACGCGCGCAGCTCGCCGAGCACGGCCAGCGCATGGCGCTTCGAACGTTCGGCGCCGACCACATGGTTCGTGAACTGGAGAAGGTGTATGCCGACGCGCTCGCCACGGCGCGCCTCAAACAGGCGTAGCCTCGCGCCGCGGGTTCTGGGTCTCGTGTCGGCGCTGCTGCTCGGGGGGGCGCAGATGCTGGACCTGGACGCCGCGACCGGCCCGCCGGCGCCGGGCGAGAGCGGCGTCTGGCCCGCGCACGCCGAGACGCTGCGCAACCGCGCTGACGCCGCGAGCGATGGCGTTGCCGAGCGGGCCCGCGCCGCCACGGACCGCTTCGCCGCGGCGCTGCTCGATCGTGCCGAGGCGCTCGGGGCCGATGGCTCCGCCCACGCGCTCGTTGCGCTGCAGCTCGCCCACGGCGCCTCGCTCATCGACCACGCAGACCCACGCCTCCGAGTGATCGAGGCCCGCATGCGACGCCTCGCCGCGAGCCCGCCCGACGATCCACGAACGCTGGCACGCCTCGTGCGCCCGCTGGCGATTGACTCTTCGGTATCCGCCCCGACGGGCTCGATGGGATCGCTCGGAGGCGACATCGATCGCTGGTCGTCGCTGGGGTTGGGGAGCGAGGCGACCGCCGCGCTGCGCTCGCTGGACGCCGAGCTGCTCGAGGCGTCGGACCTGCCAGCGATGCGATCGAGCGCCGCGGCGCTGCGCACCACGCTCCGCGCCGCGGGCGAGGCGCTCGACGCGCCCGACTGGCTCGGCGAGACCGTCCCTCGCCGCGCGCGGTCGACGTTCGAGGACGCGATCGAGCGGCTGATGCCTCGCGACACCGATCCGAACGCCGCGGCCCGCGATGAGGCCGAGGGCGAGCTGCGACGTCTGGCCCGCGTGTGGCGTGGCGTGTCGGCGCTCGACGCGCTGTCGATCGACGACTCGACGCGGGCCGCGCGCGACGCGTGGCGCGCACGGCTCGCCCAAGACATGCTCGAGGCGGCAACGCTCGAGAGCGCGGACGCGTTAGATCGGCTCTCCTCCACGCTGCGGCATCCCGACGTCTCGGGCGAGGCCGACCTGCTGCAAGCGCTCCGCCCGATGCACCGGGCTCTCGCGCGGGAGCGCCGCGCGGCGCGCGCGCGACTACTGGCAGCGCTCCCCTCGATCACCGAGCATCCCCACGCGCTGAGCGACCCCAACATCACCGGCGTGATCGCCGCGTGGGGGCGGCTCGACCACGCGGCCCGACATCTCCGCGCCCTCGACGCCGTGTGCCGCGAGGACCCCAGAACGAACGCACGGGCGGACGGCGAGCGCTTGGCGCAGCGGGTGCTCGAGCTGAGCCGCGGCCTCGATCGGAGCGCCTCGCGCATCGAATTCGACGCGTCGATGGCGCGACTCCAGCGGCTCGCGCGCGACGCCGACCGATTCGGCTCGCTGACCGCGACCGCCGATCTGAACGGCGCCACGGGCGCGCTGCTGGGCGACCAGGCCCCAAGGCTGCGGGCGGTGTTCGATGACGCGGCGGGCACACTGTTCAACGCCTGGATCGATGGCGCCGACGCCCGCTCGCTCGCCGATCACCGGGACACGCTCGAGCGCTACGCCGATCTCGCCGAGCGGCTGGGACGGTTGCCGACATTCGAATCGGCGACGACCACGCGCCCGCCGATCGTGCTCGATCCGTCCGCCAGCCCCGCGCTCGCGGCACGATTGGAGCGATCGGTCCGCCCGGCGGTGCGGGCCGCGATCGCTCGAGACGAGCGACGCCTTCGCCGTGCGCTCGCCAACACAGACGCCGTTCTCATCGTTGCGCGCGCGTTCGCGGCGTTGCGATCCGACACCGCGCAGGGCCTGGCCGACGCGACGCGCTGGATCGAGACGCCGCTCTCCGCGCGGGTCGAGCTGGCGCGGTACGCCGCCGAGCTGGCGATGGCGCTCGCGTTGGGACAACGTCCGCATGAGCGTCTCGTGGCGCACACCCTTGATCTCATCGAGCGGGTTGAGTCCGAGCGCTGAGGGAGAAGTATCGACGAAGAGGAGACGACAGGGCGGCTCAGGCCAGCGGCCCGAGCCCTCTGCGACCGAAGTCGAGCGCCATCGCGTCCTTCGCGAGGGCCAGGGTCTCCTCGGCGACCGCGTTGGCCCGCGCGGTGCCGGCGCGGATGATGTCGATCACCGCGTCGTCGCCCCCAGGGCCCTCGAACTCGGCGCGTCGCGCCCGCATGGGTTCGAGCAGCTCGTTGATCGCGTCGATCACATACGCCTTCACGTGCCCGTCGCCGATGTTGTCGCCCTTGCGGTAGCGGCCCTTGACCTCTTCGATGAGCGCCTCGTCCTTCACGAAGATGCCCATGTAGTCGAACACGGGATTGATGTCGGGATCGCCCGGCTCGTCAGGGTTGCGGCTTTGGCCGGGGTACACTGCGCCGAGCTTCTTCTTCACCTGTTTGGGCGTGTCGGCGAGCTCAATCGCGTTGTTCAGGCTCTTGGACATCTTCTGCTTGCCGTCGGTGCCGACCAGGCGCCCGACACGCCCGACGAGCGCGCTGGGAATCGGGAAGACACCGCCCGCGTCCGCGTACTGCTCGTCCTCGAGGTGCGGGTCGACGCCGCAGAACACCTGATCGAACCGGCGTGCGGCCTCGCGGCACATCTCGATGTGCGCGACCTGGTCCTCGCCCACGGGCACCAGCTCGGGCCGGAACGCGAGGATGTCGGCGCACTGCCCGACCGCGTACATCGGGAAGCCAAAGCTGTACTGATCGCCCAGCCCCTTCGCATCGATCTCGGTCTTGAGTGTCGGGTTGCGCATCACGCGGTTGTACGGGAGCAGCATCGCGAAGAACCACGTCAGCTCGGCGATCGCGGGCACCTCGGTCTGCAACACGATCGTGCTGCGCTCCGGGTCGATGCCGCAGGCGATCCAGTCCTTAACGATCTCGATCGTGTCGCGCCGGATGTCCGCGGCGTGCTCGACGCGGGTGGTGTAGGCGTGCATGTTCGCCAGCAGAAAGAAGCAGTCGTAGTCGTCCTGCAGGCGCACGCGGTTCTCGATCGAGCCGACCCAGTGCCCCAGGTGCAGGCGCCCGGTGGGCGTGTCGCCGGTCAGGATGCGGGGTTTGGTCTCGCTCATCGCGGGCGAGTTTAGGCGGGCGCTGAATGGGGTACGGAGGACTGGGGACTGGGCATTAGACATGAGGCGTGGATCGAGCGCGAGGCCGCGAGCCCAATGCCAAGTCCCTCGTCCCCAGTGCCTTCTTCAACCGAGCCCGCCCTGCACCGCCAGCAGGATGTTGCCCAGATTGAACAGCGCGTGCAGCAGGATCGGCACGCCGATGTGCTTGCATCGCTCGAAGGCGACACCCAGCCCGATCGACAGGACGAAGAGCGTCGCGAGCGCGTGCCACTGGCCGTTGAGCACGGGGATGTGGAACGCCGCGAACACGATCGAGACGAGCAGGATCGCCGCCCAGGCGCTGCCGGTGAGCCGCAGCACGGCCGACTGGAAGAACCCGCGGAACACGTACTCCTCGAGCACCGGCGCCGCCAGCACGGGGCCGATCAGCAGCATCCAGCCCGACTCGGTGCCCCACGACTCGGCGATCGCGTAGAGCGTCTCGTGGGCGAAGTCGTCGGGCGGGCCGTCGCGCAGCCACTCAAACAGCTGGGCGCCGAGCACCGAGGTCACCATCAGGATCGGTGCGAGCAGCAGCGCGCCCGCCGCGGCCCAGAACGGGTCGAGCACGCCGAAGCCCAGCCCGGCCTTCTTGGCGCCGCCACGGCGCAGCAGCGTGACCAGCCCGAGCGCTGTCCCGCCGCCGAAGACGAGCGTGCCCAGGCCCGTCACCGCGATGACGCGGGGTGACTCGGGATCGCCGCCTGTCAGCCAGGGCTGCGACGCGGCGATCATCGCGCCAACAACGCCCGCATAGAGCGTCACGAACCCGGCGAACAGCCAGATGAACGGCCCGTGCGCGTCCACCTCTCGCTTGCCGCGGCGACGAAAGCTGCCAGGGCGGATCACGTCGGCACCGAAGAGCACGACCAACGCGATGATCGCCAGCACGCAGACCGCGCCCAGCACCCAGGGCGCCGCCTCGTCGTCGCCTTGGGCCAGGTCCTCGGCCGAGATGTTCCGCGTGAGCCCGATCTCATCCAACGCCGCGCTGGTGGGGTCGATCGGCAGCGGACGGAACCGCGGCCCGTCCGAGGTCTCGGCGTCCGGAAACCACGCCCGGATGGGCCCCTCATCACCCGCCCCGGGCGAGGGCGGGGCGTCCGAAGGGGGCTGGGAGGACGCCGGGCGCGGGGCGGCGCCGCCGTTCTCGGCGATCGGGGCCCGGCTGGGCGAGGACCGCTCGTGCCGCGGCTTGCGGAGTTCCTCCATCTCCTTGTCGGAGAGGGTCTCCATCCACTCCTCGTTGACCTCCGGGGGGGGTGGATCATCGGCTTGGGTCTGCGCGAGCCCGGGCGTCGCGACGGCGCTAAGAATGGCAACCGTGAGCGCCACTCTCGCACAGATCGTCGAGCACAAGCGTCGAGAGGTCGATGAGGCCAAGGCCGCCACACCCTTCTCGGAGCTCGAGGCCCTGGTCGCCCAGGCCGAGCCCCCACGCAACTTCTTCGCCGCGGTGCGGGATCGCTCGACGCGGGGGCGCACAGCCGTGATCGCCGAGATCAAGCGCAAGAGTCCCTCCGCGGGTGTGATCAGGCCCGAGTATGAGGGCGAGTCCTTCGCCCCCGAGCGCATCGCGGAAGCCTATCGAGACGCCGGGGCCGCGGCGATCTCGTGCCTCACCGACGAGGCCTACTTCGACGGGCGCCTTTCCTTTATCGAGCGCATCAAGTCTGCGGTGCACATTCCGGTGCTCCGCAAGGACTTCATCATCGATCCCTGGCAGCTCTGGCAGAGCCGCGCCGCGGGCGCCGACGCGGTCCTCCTCATCGCCGAGTGCCTCAACGAGTCCGAGCTCGTCGACTGCATGATCCTCGCCCAGCGCCTCGGCATGACCGTGCTCGTCGAGGTGCACTCGATGGAGAACCTCCTGCGCGTGCGCCCGCACGTCGGGTTCCCCCACCCGACCTATTGCCTGCTCGGCATCAACAACCGCGACCTCTCCACGATGACCACCGACCTCAACCACACCCTCCGGCTCGTCGATCTCGTCGAGGACCGCTCGATCCTCGTCAGCGAGAGCGGCATCCGCACGCCCGAGGATCTGGCGCGCCTCCGCGAGGCCGGCGTGCAGACCGTGCTCGTCGGCGAGCACCTCATGCGCCAGGAAGACCCCGGCGGGGCCCTCAGGGTGCTGATGGCGGCCGCGGAGTAGAAGTAACCAGAGAACAAAGGGCCGAATAGCAAACGGGCAAATGGCAACGAAGACCCGAGTGCGCGAGCGCTGATTGGCCCGTTGCCCCTTTGTTATTTGGCCATTTCTCCGTCCACAGCCGGCGCAACGTCGCCGTAACCCGCGGCGTTCGCCGACGAGCCACCACGTACGCTCTGACTGTCCAAGACCCCGACGTATCGGTCCGGATCGTTCATTCCTGTGCCAGCGCCCTGGAACATCTCTCCCCTGGCCCGCGTTGCCAACGCTCACCCCCCCACCCGCACCGCACCACCACCGCACGTCATCCCTTTCGATCGGAGCACCGACCATGCCGACCCTCGCCCGCTTCTTGACGCCGATGGCCCTCGCGATCGTGGGCGCCCTTCCGCTGGCGCCGACCACGGCGCTCGCCCAGATGGACGCCGGCGGCGACCTCGTCGCGCGTCCCGGCGTCGATCCCGACGCCGCACGACTGGTCGCTGAGGCCAAGGTCGCGTGGAGCGCCTTGGAGTCGCTGACCGCGAGCGTCGAGCTCGGCGGCACGGGAGGCATGGGCGCCTTCTCGCCCAAGTCCACGGGCGACCTGCTCGCCAAGCGGGCCGATGGCGTCTGGATCCACCGCGCCACCGGGCACGCCGTCATGGCCGTCGCCAAGAAAAAGGCCGACTTCGACACCGTCTGGGATCGACGCGCCACCACCTGGGTCGACCACGAGGCCCAGACCGTGACCACCGCCGTGAACGGCAGCGGCTTCACCTACCAGATGGCCGACGCGACGCGCCCCCTGGGCCTCTTCGGCGCCCGCCCGTTCTACGCCCTCGAGAACGCCAGCGTGCTCACGCTCGGCGACCCCAGCAGGATCGACGGGCTCGCCTGCGACGTCATCGAGTTCGTCGAGAAGAAGGCCAACGCCGCCGACCAGTCCGGCGCGACCTATCGCTGGCACATCGCGCGGGAGGACAAGCTCCCGCGCCGCATCGAGCAGGTCGTCGACTCGGGCACGCTCAGCGGCTCGATGCTCTGGACGCTCTCCAACGTCCGCACCGGCGCCCAGCTGCCCGACAGCGCCTTCAGCCTCGCCACGCCCGCCGGCTACGAGACCAAGGGCGTCACCGTCGTCACCAGCAACGCCCGC
>JBCAXI010000108.1:0-8349 GCA_038534175.1 Planctomycetota bacterium
CCATCGCCGACTTCTTCAGCCAGAACAGCTACGTCCAGGGCCAGGGCAAGAACGTCATCAACGTCATCCTCGTCGACTTCCGCGGCTTCGACACCATGGGCGAGATCGCCGTGCTCGGGCTCGCGGCGGTCGGCGTCTACACGCTGCTCAAGCTGCGCGCCAAGCCGACGCTCGGCCTGGCGGGCTCGGCCGGCGGGGGCGAGGGCTCGCGCGTCGCGCCCGCCTCGCCGCGTGACGCGATGGGAGAGCCCCTGTGAATTCCATCATTCTTCAGACCGCCGCCCGCGCGCTCCTGCCGCTCTTGCTGGTCTTCAGCGTCGTGATCCTCATCCGCGGGCACAACGTGCCCGGGGGCGGCTTCGTGGGCGGCCTGCTCGCGGCCAGCGCGTTCACCGTCTACGCGATGGCGTTCGGCACCGCCAAGGTCCGACGCATGCTCCGCCTGCGATTCCAGACCATCTTCGGGCTCGGCCTGCTGCTCGCGTTCGCCGCCGGGTTGCCCGGGCTGCTCACGGGCGGCTCGTTCCTGCAGGGCTATCACCTCTGGTACGCGTTCGATGTCCCGGGGCTCGGCGAGATCAAGCTGGGCACGCCGGTCGCGTTTGATATCGGTGTCTACTTCGCGGTCATGGGCGTGTGCCTCTCGATGATCTTCGAGCTCGCCGACGCCGAGCCGCTGCCCCCCTCGATGCGCCCGAACGCCCAGCCCGTGCCCGCGCCGCGTCGCGGCGGGCCCGTGATCGAGCTCGGACCGGGCGGTGAGACCATCGCCCGACCGGCGCGCCCGGACGACCGGGCCCCGCGCCAGGAAGAGGGAGCCGCCTGATGGAGCTCATCACCCCACTGGTCATCGGCCTGCTCTACGCCGCCGGGCTGTACATGATGATGCGTCGCTCGTTCGTCAAGCTCGTGATCGGGCTGCTGATGATCGGACACGGCACGAACCTGCTGATCTTCACGTCCGCGGGGCTCGTCCGCGGCAAGCCGCCGCTGATCGACCCGGGGGCCAAGGTGCTGCCCGCGGGCACGACCGACCCGCTCGCGCCCGCGCTGATCCTCACCGCGATCGTCATCAGCTTCGCCGTCGTCTCCTACACCATGGTGCTCGTCAAGCGCACCTACCAGGAGCTCGGCACCGATGACCTCGCCGAGATGCGGACCACCGACCGATGAACTTCCTCGTCGTCTCGCCCATCCTGATCCCCATCCTCACCGCGATGCTGTGCATGACCCTCTGGGGTCGCCTGCGGGTGCAGCGGGTGCTCTCGCTTGTCGGCGCGGTCGCGCTATTGGCCTGTTCGGTGACGCTGCTGGTCTTGGTCGATCGCAATGGCGCCGCGGTCTCGCAGGCGGGTGGCTGGGCCGCGCCGTTCGGCATTAGCTTCGTCGCCGATCGGCTCAGCGCGATCATGGTCTCGCTCGTCGGGCTGTGCGCGGTGGCCGTGATCGTGTACGCCATCGGCTCGCTCGACCATCGACGCGAGTCCATGGGCTTCCACGCGCTGGCCCACGCGATGCTCAGCGCCTGCTCGGGCGCGTTTCTCGCGGGCGACATGTTCAACGTCTACGTCTGGTTTGAGGTCATGCTCCTCAGCTCGTTCGTCCTGCTCACGCTGGGCGGCGAGCGGGGCCAGCTCGAGGGCGCGATCAAGTACGTCGCGCTCAACCTGCTCAGCTCGACGATCTTCCTCACCGCCCTTGGCATCCTCTACGGCATCGTCGGCTCGCTCAACATGGCCGACATCGGGCTCCGCATCCGGTCCGCCAGCGATCCCTCCGACATCGCGATGCTCACCGCGCTCTCGATGCTCTTCCTCACGTCGTTCGGCGTGAAGGCCGCGGCGTTCCCGTTCTTCTTCTGGCTGCCCGCGAGCTACCACACACCCCCGCCCGCGATCAGCGCCCTCTTCGCCGGGCTGCTCACCAAGGTCGGCGCGTACATGCTCATCCGCGTGTTCACCGTCGTCTTTACAACCGACCAGGGCATCGTCGGCCCGACCATCGCCGTGATGGCCGCCCTCACCATGCTCGTGGGCGTGCTCGGCGCGCTCGCGCAGAAAGAAATGCGTCGCATCCTCTCGTTCATGGTCATCGGGCCGATCGGGTTCATCCTCATGGGCCTGGGCGTGGCGATCACCGCGACGGCTCGCGCCGACGCGCTCGCCGAGACCCTCGGCGCCGGCGTGGGCGAGGTGCTCGCGCTGCGGACCGCCGCCGCCCTCGCGCTGGGCGGCTCGGTGTTCTACCTGCTCCACGACATCGTCGTGAAGACCAACCTGTTCCTGATCGCCGGCGTCGTGCTCAAGATCAAGGGCTGCGCCGAGGTCGACAAGATCGGCGGGCTCTACCGGAGCCATCCCAAGCTCGCGCTGCTCTTCATGATCCCCGCCCTGAGTCTGGCAGGCTTCCCCATCCTCTCGGGCTTCTGGCCCAAGCTCGCGCTGGTGCGCGGCGGGCTGCAGGCCGAGGCGTTCGGTGTCGTCGCCGTCGCCCTCGTCGCCTCGCTGCTCACCATCCTCGTCGTCCTGCGGCTATGGGCCGAGGTCTTCTGGAAGAACCAGCCCGAGCCGGTCCAGGGCGACTTCTGCGCGATGGGCTTCTCGGGTGCCGGGCGCCCCTTCCGCAAGCCGCTGATGTACGCCCCGATCGCGGGCCTCGCGGCCGTCACGCTGACGATCGGCCTCGGCGCCGGACCGATCTGGGGCCTGGCGCAGCGCGCCGCCAATGATCTGCTGCATCCGGCGCCGTACACCTACGCGGTGCTGGGAGACGAGGGTCTCGAGCGTCTCGACGCGTTGGGCGTGCCCGAGCATCCGCGCACGCGCTTGACCTCGGCGCCGATCGATGCTGACCTGCACGCGGAGGGCCACCACCCGTGAACCTGCTCTTCGCCAACATCCTGCTCGCGCTGGTCTGGGCGATGACGCTGGGCGACTTCACGCCGGCCAACTTCGCCGTGGGCTTTCTGCTCGGCTACGTGCTGCTGCACTTGGCCTCTTCGAGCCGCAACAAGCCGCTGTACTTCGTGAAGGTGGGCCAGGCGATCCGCTTCCACCTGTTCGCGTTCAAGGAGCTCATCCGCGCGAACTTCCGCATGGTCAGGTACACGCTCTCGCCGCTGAATAGCGTCTCGCCCGGCATCCTTGCCATCCCGCTCAACCCCGACATGAGCGAGACGGAGATCACCGTGCTCGCCAACCTGGTCACCCTGACACCGGGCACGCTCTCGCTCGATGTCTCCGCCGATCGCTCGACGCTCTTCGTGCACTACATGCACATCGAGGATCCCGAGGCGGAGCGCCGCGACATCACCGAGGGCTTCGAGCGCCGTCTATTGGAGCTCACGCGATGAGTGCCCCCGAGACCACAGCCGCCGACCCGATCAAGTCCGCGACCGCGACCGACACGACCGCGACCGCCGCCGTCGACGCGTTCGACGGGCTGATGACCGCGCCGCTGTACCAGGTGTGCCTGGCGCTCGTTGGCGTCGCCGCGGTCATCACCGCCTATCGCCTGGTGCGCGGGCCCACACTCGCCGATCGCGTGATCGCGATCGACCAACTCGGCTTCTTCGCGGTGGGCGCGATCGCCCTGTACGCCGTGCTCACCGGGCAGCCCGTGCTGCTCAGCGTGGGCATCGTGATGGCGCTGATCCTCTTCCTCGGCACCGCGGCCTTTGCCATGTTCATCGAGCGGAGGGCGCGATCATGACCGAGATGCTCCATCAGGGCCTCACGCAGTCCATCGGCGCGGCCGCCCTCGCCGCCGAAGGCGTCCACCAGGCCGAGCTCTTTCCCCCCATCGTCTTCGAGATCCTCGGCGCGTTCTTTGCCGTGCTCGGCACGCTGCTCAGCCTGCTCGCGGCCATCGGCATCGCCCGCTTCCCCGACGTCTACACGCGCATGCAGGCCTCGGCCAAGGCCGGCACGCTCGGCGTGGCCTGCCTCGCCCTCGCCGTGCCGGCGCACTTCGCCTCGGTCGGCGTTTTCGCCGAGGCCATGCTCGTGGTCGTGTTCTTCTTCCTCACCGCGCCGGTCGCGAGCCACCTCATCGGACGCGCCGCCTACATCGCGGGCAACCCCATGTGGGCTCGAACGACCATCGACGAGCTCCGCGGCTGCTACGACCACGAGAGCCACGTACTGCACGCCAAACCCGCCGACGCCAGCCCGCGCGACAAGGGCTACATGCCCGAGGCCTCGGACGGCGACAGCCCGCCGCGTCACGCCGCGGGCTGAGCCACAGCGGACGAGCGGCCGGCTACCAGCCCCCGCCCGCCGAGCGCGGGCCGACGTGCCCCGCCTCCCCCTGGAGCCCGACGGACTCGAGCACGCCGTCCTTAAGCACGTACAGGCTCAAGAGCCAGTCGTTCACGACGTACGGATCGACCTCGAGCGTGCCGCGCACGGTGCCGTAGTTCACCAGCTTGCCCGCCGCGTCGGTCTGCTCGCCGAGCTTGACCTCGACCGCGTCGTACGGCGTCGGCGGCAGCCCGATGCAGCAGCCGTCCCACTGGTTCTTCATCAGCAAAAGCTCGTCGGACTCCGACGCGAACTCCGCGAACAGCACGTACCCCACGACGCGCACGTGCGAGCCGTGCAGCAGCTCGGCCCACTCGGGCAGCTCGGTCTTGCCGAGCTTGGGTCGGTACGTCTCGTGCGCGGTCGCGAGCAGATCCCACGTGATCTCGAACGGCGACTCGGCCGTGCCGCGGCCCTTGAGCTCGTGCCCCATCAAGACCATCTTGTTCCGAAGCGCCCGCAACGCCGTGTCGGTCGGAGCCCCCACCCCGCCCGCTCCGTTTGCTTCCGCAACGACCTTGGCCGCCGGTCGCTCGGGCGTTGAGACCTCCGCCGCATCGTCATCAAGTGAGGTGACATCAATTAAACGGTCATCAAGATCGATGGCGCCCGGCAGGTCGACAGGCGGTTCCGGCGTGGCGGCCATCGCGGCCGCGGCCACCGCCTCCGCCGCGTCGTCACCAAGCGACGCGGCCCCATCCATCGACGCGAAGCGATTCAGCATGTCGACCGACGCCGCGTCGGCGTCCTCAACCGGATTCAGCTCCGGATCCAACTCCATTTCCTGCTCGGTCGACCCATCGATTTCGTCAGCCGACGCGATGGTCGGAGCGTCGTCAAATGCCGCGCGCGGGGGGGACGTCGGCGCCGCGGTCTCCGTGAGGCCCGGCCGCGCGTCACCCTCGCCCGCGACGGACAAAACCACCAGCCCGGCGGCCGCGACCAGCGTCATTCCGATCCATGCGTACTTCACGACGATGCCCCTCCGACGAGCCCGGGACGAACACCCCGGCCCTGGACCCTACGCCCCCGGCCGCCGCCGGGATGCAGGCCAAAGCTACCCGATCGGCCGCAGGGACCGCACCACGCTCGTCCGATACGCCATCACCGAGGGGATCAACGCCGCCACCTGGGCGACCAGGATCGCCAGGAAGACCACCATCAGCCCACCGCGGGGGCTCAGGCCCGCGTCGATGGTCAGCCCGGTGCGCTCGGCCATGACGCCTCCGACGGCCCCGAGCGCCAACGACGCGACCAGCACGCCCAGCACCGCCCCCATCAGCCCGATCAGCCCCGCCTCGAACATCACCAGCCCGAAAATCCGTCCGCGGCTCGCCCCTAGCACACGCAGCACCGCGATCTGTCGGCGACGCTGCTCCATCGAGGAAACCAGCGCCAGCAGAATGCCGGCGCCGCTGGCGATCAGCACCACCACCGCCATCGCCACAAGGATCTGGTCCACGTTGCCGACGATCGAGAGCAGCCGGCGGATCTGGTCGCCCGGGCTGGCGACCGTGAGCCCATCGCGTCTGATCGACTCGAACACCGCGGGCAGCATCGCGCCCGCCCGCTGCCCGGGACGCGTGAGCACGCGCCCGAGGAAGCCGGTGACCAGCCGCTGCTCATCGCGCAGCGCCTCGGCCGAGTCGACGTACGCGTGCTTGATCCAGGTCGAGCGCAGGTTGGTGAACAGCGCCCGGTCGAAGGCGGTGCCCGTGGGCTCGAGCACGCCGACCACCTCGTAGAGATACTCGCGGTGCACCTGCAGGGCGCCGTCGTCGAAGTCGGTGCTCGCGTTGATTGGGTTGCCCTCGTCATCGAGGTCGACGACATCGCCACCCACGGCCGCGCGTCGGCCCACGCCGTGGGTCAGGTACACGCCCTGGCCCAAGCGCACGCCCGACCGCCGCGCCGCCTCGGCGCCGAGCACGATCTGCCAATCGCCCGGGGCGCCCTCGGCGAACCACACGCCCTCGGCGAGCGCCATCGGGCGCCCCTCGATCGGCTCGTACACCCCGAG
The DNA here is from genome assembly GCA_038534175.1 of Planctomycetota bacterium. Classification (GTDB taxonomy): domain Bacteria; phylum Planctomycetota; class Phycisphaerae; order Phycisphaerales; family UBA1924; genus JBCBZM01. The sequence continues at coordinate 6,322 of JBCAXI010000108.1, forward strand.
CATCGCGTGCTCGGTCGCGATCACCGGAAACCCGCGGAAGCTATCGCCCTGCGCCATCGCCAGCGTCCACGACCAGGGCTGCGACGTGCGCACGCGCTGGTACTCCGCCCACGGCATCGCCGCCCGCGGCGGGTTCACCAGATACAGATGGTTCAGCACGGTGTTCATCGGCCCGGGCTCGGCCGCGATCAACAGGTCCGCGTTGCCCGCGCCGCGCTCGAGCGAGCGCTGCCCAGACGCCCGAAGGCTCAGCAGCGAGACGAGCAGCGCCACCGCCACCGCGACCATGAGCACGGTCGTGGCGGTCGAGAGCAGCCGGCTCGTCAGGCTGCGGCGCACGATGTCAAAGTCACCCAGTGCCATCAGCCCGCGCTCCCCGGTGGCTTGGCGCCCAGCGACGCGAACGCGTGCCGCCGCTCGAACCGATCCACGATCGAAGGATCGTGGCTCACGCACAGCAATGCCGCGCTGTGCTCGCGACAGACTTCTTGGATCAGCTCGATCACCCCGCGGCCCGCGTCGGGATCGAGGCTCGCGGTCGGCTCGTCGGCCAGCACGAGCGCCGGCGAGCCCGCCACCGCGCGGGCCACCGCCACGCGCTGCTGCTGGCCCACACTCAGCCGCTCGACAGGACGATCGACCGCGTCCACGCCGAGCCGCCCGAGCAACTCGTCGGCCCGCCCGCGGTGCTCGCTCCGGTCCACATCGCCGAAGAGCAGGCCCGCCATCACGTTCTCCGCGGCCGTGAAGCCGCTGAGGAGCTGATGGGTCTGGAAGATCATGCCGATGGTGCGTCCGCGCAGCTCGTCGCGCGCCGAGCCGCGCACGCCGAAGACCGAATCGCCCGCGACGCGCACGCCGCCGTGCTCGGGCTCGATGAGTCCGGCGATGAGATGCAGCAGCGTGCTCTTGCCGCAGCCCGAGGGGCCGGTGACAAGCGCCTGCTCGCCCGCGCCGAGCCGCAGGCCCGCGACGTCAACGACCCAGTGCCCTCGCCGCTCGTAGCGGAAGCGCAGACCGTCGATGTCCAGGGCCGATTCCGTGGAGGCGCCGTCGTGCGACATGCGACCACGATAGGCTCGACGCGTGCTACGGCTCGACGGCGTCACCAAACGCTACCCCCACCGCTCCAAGCGACACACGCATCCCGTGGTCGCCCTCGACGACGTCTCCATCGCCTTCGAGCCCGCCACCACGACCGCCCTCATCGGGCCCTCGGGCTGCGGCAAGTCCACCGCCCTGCGCACCCTCGTCGGGCTCGTTCGCCCCGACGCCGGACGCGCACGCTTCGATGGCGACCCGATCAATCCCGACCGGCCCGCGCGGCTCCGCGGCCTCCGCCACCGCCTCGGCTACGTCATCCAGGACGGCGGGCTCTTCCCCCACCTCACCGCGCGGCAGAACATCCTGCTCCTCCCCAGACATCTGCGGCTCGACGCCGACGACACCGCCCGACGCCTCGACCACCTCGTCGAGCTCACCCGCTTCCCCAAGGCCGGGCTCGATCGCTTTCCCAGCGAGCTCTCGGGCGGACAACGCCAGCGCGTCGCGCTCATGCGCGCGCTCGCCCACGATCCCGAAGCACTGCTGCTCGACGAGCCCCTGGGCGCGCTCGACCCGCTCATCCGCGCCGACCTCCAGACCGATCTCAAGGCCATCTTCGCCGATCTCAAAAAGACCGTCGTGCTCGTGACGCATGACCTCGCCGAGGCCGCCTTCCTCGCACCATCCATCGTGCTCATGCGCGAGGGGCGAGTTGTGCAGCACGCCTCGTATCGAGAGCTGGTCGAGCGGCCCGCCGAGCCGTTCGTCCGCGACTTCGTCACCGCCCAGACCTCGCGCCTCCGCGCTCTGGAGACCACCGCGTGAGACGATGGCTCCGCCTCATCCCTCTCGCCCTTATCCCACTCGCGCTCGGCTCGCTGCTCACGTCGGCCGCCCACGCGGCGCCGATCGTCGTCGGCTCCAAGCAGTTCACCGAGTCGGTCATCCTCGGCGACATCGCGGCCCAGCTCATCGACCACGCCT
>JBCAXI010000109.1:0-8336 GCA_038534175.1 Planctomycetota bacterium
GGAGACCTCTTGCATGGCGCGATCGATGTTGGAACCGAGGAGCAAGAAGAACGCCTCAAGAACGTCTCGAATCTCAAGTCGATGCGCTCGATCAGCCGCGACGGCGGCAACGAGATCACGATGGAGTTCTACCTCGGTTCCAACATCGATCGCGCCATGCAAGAGGTCTCCGATCGCCTGCGTCAGGTGCCCGAGTACCCCGACGAGGTGGACGAGCCGGTCGCCAAGGCGGCCGATGGCGCCGCCGAGAATGGCATCGCCTGGATCATCTTTGACGTCGATCCGAACGCCCCCGAGTCGTTGCAGTCCTTCGACATGTCCACGATCTACGATGCGCTCGACCGAGAGGTCAAGCCTTTCCTCGAGCGCATCGATGGCGTCGCCGAGATCAATATCTACGGCGGGCGCGAGCGCGAGATGCAGGTGCGCGTCGATCCGGTCAGGCTCGCGCAGCGTTCCCTGACCTACCAGGATCTCGTCGACGCGCTGCGCCGCACGAATCGCAACACGTCGGCCGGCACCATCGCCGAGGGCAAGCGCGACTATCGCGTGCGCGTCACCGGTCAGTACGAGGACACCCAGACGATCCTAGAGACCGTCGTGGCGTACCGCGACGGACGCCCGGTGCTCGTCAAGGACGTCGCGAGTGTCGAGCTCGGCTACCAAAAGCGAACCTCGTTTGTGCGGTCGATCGGCAAGCCGGCTCTCGCGATGAACGTGATCCGGCGCGCCGGGGCCAACGTGCTCGACATCATGGACGAGCTGAAACAGCGGTTGGAGATCGTCGAGGCCGAGATGCTGCCCAGCGCGCACCCGGCGGCGGGCCCGCACCTGCGGCTCCGACAGGTGTACGACGAGACGGTCTACATCACGTCGGCGATCTCCCTCGTGCAGCAGAACCTCGTGATCGGCGGGCTCATCGCGGCCGGGGTGCTGCTCATCTTCCTGCGCTCGCTGACGTCGACGGGCATCATCGCGATCGCGATTCCTGTCTCGATCATCGGCACGTTCCTCATGCTGCTGCTGCTTGGGCGCACGCTCAACGTGGTGTCGCTGGCGGGCCTGGCGTTCGCCGTGGGCATGGTGGTCGACAACGCGATCGTCGTGCTTGAGAACATCTTCCGATATCGCCAGCAGGGCCTCGGCCCGCTGCAGGCGGCGTACCGAGGTGGGCGCGAGGTGTGGGGCGCGATCATCGCGTCGACGCTGACAACCGTCGCGGTCTTCATTCCGATCCTTACGATCGAGGAGGAGGCCGGGCAGCTCTTCCGCGACATCGCGCTCGCGATCGTCGCGTCGGTCTGCCTCTCGCTCGTGGTCTCGATCACCGTGATTCCCGCGGCGTCGGCCCGCTGGATGCGCCGAGCCGGCGAGCGTCGGGGGGTGCGTGGCTTGGTGCAGAGCCTCTTTGGCCTTGCCCCTGCGCTCGCGCACGCTACAACCTGGTTTTCCTCGGCCGTGCACTGGATGATCACGGGCTGGCGAGGCTGGACGGTGCGGCCCGCGGTCGTGGTGGGGCTCACGGCGTTGTCCGTATTCGGCGCGCTCGCGCTGCGGCCGCCGATGGACTACCTGCCCAAGGGCAATCGCAACCTCGTCTTCGGGTTCCTGCTAATCCCGCCGGGCTACTCGATCGACCACATGGAGCGGATTGCCAAGCGCATTGAAGATCCGATGGAGCCGTACATCCGGGCGTCGATCGACGACCCCACGTCGGTCGCGGCGTTGGCGCCCATCGAGCGATTCGCCTCGCCCGGAGAGGACCCACCGCCCCCGTTCGATCCCGTCCCGATCGACAACATGTTCATCGCCGGCTTCAACGGCGCCATGATCGCAGGAGCCACCAGCGAGGATGACAGTCGGGTCATTCCCATCGGCGTGAAGCTGACGCAGTCGATGCAGACGCCCGACTCCTACGGCGGCGCGCAGCAGACGTCGATCTTCCAAAACGGCTTGCAAGGGGGCAACTCGATCAACGTCGAGGTCTCCGGTCCTGATCTCGAACGCGTGAACGCCGCGGCGGGGATGATGTTCGGCATCGCGGGGCAACGCTACGGATTCGGCAACATGCGAGCCGAGCCGCCCAACTTCTCGTTGAGCCAGCCCGAGCTGCGGCTCGAGGTCAACGACCGCGGGCGTGAGCTCGGGCTCACGGCGTCCGACGTCGGCGGGGCCGTGCGTGCGCTCTTCGACGGCCTGTTCGTCGGCGACTACACCGAGTCGGCCGAGAAGATCGATCTGATGGTGGTGCCCGCGGGCGGGCGGCTCGATTACAAGGAACAGCTCGCCAGCGTGCCGATCTCGACGCCGCGTGGCCGCACGGTGCCGCTGGACAGCGTCATCGCGTTCCGCGAGGTGCAGTCGCCGCAGTCCATCGCGCGGATCGAGGAACTCCCGAGCGTCACCCTCCAGATCACGCCGCCGCAGGATCGTCCGCTCGAGCAGGTGATGACCGAGATCGATCAAGAGATCATCGGGGCCGCGCGGGGCGCGGGTTTGATCGACAGCACCATGCGCGTGCGGCTCGAGGGCACGGCCGCCAAGCTCGACGACGTCCGCGCCGCGCTCTTCGGCGCGACCCGAGACGTCGGAGAGGACGATGATCGGGGCACGGAGATGCTCCGCGCCGGTGGAACCGCCGCGGCCGGCATCATCGGCATCATCGGTCTGGCGGGCATCGGGATTTGTGTGGTGCGGGCGGCGTCGCGCAAAAACGCGGCGTTCCTCTACGGCGCCATTGGAGCGATGATCCTCGCGGTCGTCGTTGGCGGATTCGTGCTGGGCGTTGCTTGGCAGCCGCAGCTCTTGCTCGCGAGATTCGTCTGGGCGCTGCTGGTCACGTACCTCCTGATGGCGGCCTTGTTCGAGTCGTTTGTCTATCCGTTTGTCATCATGTTCACGGTGCCGCTCGCGGTGGTCGGCGGGTTCGCGGGTCTGGCGTGGGTGCACGCGGTCACGATGGCCGACCCAACCAAGCAGCCGCAGATGCTCGACGTGCTCACCATGCTCGGATTCGTGATTCTGATCGGCGTGGTGGTGAACAACGCGATCCTGCTGGTGCATCAGGCGTTGCACTTCATGCGCGGGAGCGAGGGGCAAGAGCCCATGGATCCATCGCGGGCGATCGCCGAGTCGGTGCGCACGCGTGTGCGTCCGATCTTCATGTCGACGATGACGTCGGTGGGCGGGATGCTGCCGCTGGTGCTCGCGCCCGGCGCGGGGTCGGAGATGTATCGCGGGCTGGGCTCGGTGGTGGTGGGGGGGCTGATCGTCTCGACGATCTTCACGCTGCTGCTGGCGCCGCTGCTGCTGAGCCTGACGATCCAAATGGGCTCTTGGCTGCGCCGCGCCATCCGCGGCGATCGACGGACCGAGTCAGAGCCGACAGAAACCGTGCCGCGGCTCGCGCCATCGCAGGAGCCCGAGCTGCAGCCAGCATGAGCGTCAGGCGCCGTGCGGCTCGGGAGCGGGGCGAAGCTCCAAGTCGATCCGGCGCACCGACGCGGCGGGCACGAGTTGGATGTTCTGCAGGCGCCGATAACGCGTGCCGGCCTCGTGCAGATCCCACCGCATGGCGGCGGGCGTCTGGATGTTCTCCGGCGCGTCGTCCTCATCGAACCGGATGGTGAGCTGCTGGCCGACGGGGATGTCGACGCTCCAGAACGGCTCCTCGGTCCGCGTGTCCACGAGGACGACCGTCTTGGGCTGGTGCGAGGTGGAGACCCAGGTGTAGCGGTCGAGCGAGGCACCGGAGCCGCCCTCGTTGTAACCCGTGTCGTAGGTGAGCCCGCACGAGGTGAAGGACCCGATCAGAACAATCGAGAGGCCGGCGGCGGCGATTCGGCGAGCGAGGCGTGGCATGCGGTTCTCCACAGAGGCAATGAACTTGGGATCAGGAGTATCGGCGAGCATAGGGTCCCGAGTAGAGAACGATGCCGCCCTTCGGCGGGTTCGGAGGCGTTCATGGGGACCGCAGAGCCGGCGATCCGCGTCGGTCATGGCTACGACCTGCATCGGCTGGAGCCGCACGAGGCGGGCGGGCGCCCCCTGATCATCGGCGGCGTGCCGTTCGAGCACGATCGGGGCCCGATCGCCCATTCGGATGGCGACGCGCTGTGCCATGCCGTGACCGACGCGATCCTTGGGGCGCTCGGCGAGCCGGACATCGGTCAGCTGTTTCCCGACACGGATCCGCGCCACGCCGGCGAGGACTCGCGGGTCTTCGTGGAGGAGGCGGCGCGTCGGGCCGTGGCCGCCGGCTGGCGGATCGGCAATCTCGACGCGACGGTGATTCTCGAGCGGCCCAAGATCGGAAGGCGGCGGCCCGAGATCCGGTCGGTTCTGGCCCAATCGCTTGGTGTCGAGATTGAGCGGGTGAACGTCAAGGGCAAGACGCACGAGGCGGTAGACGCCGTGGGAGAGGGGCTCGCGATCGAGGTGCACGCGGTGGTTCTGCTCGTGCGCAGGGTCGGCTAGGGCTCGCCCGTCATGTCTCGCTCGCGAGCCTTCCGCGCGAGGGCGCGATCGGTCAGGCCCGGCGCCGCCAGCGCGATCGCGAGCAGCAGCCGGGTCGTCAGGCTGGTCCAGACCTCTGCGCCGCGGCCCTTGCGCAGGCGACGGACGATCGCCCGCGCGACCCGCTCGGGCGGCTGCATCGGGAATCCAGACTTTGGATCCAGCGAGATCGATCCGCCGGATTGGCCACGCATCGTGTCAAAAAACTCTGTAGTCGTTCCGATCGGGTGGACCGTCGAGACAGCCACGCCCGCTGGCGCCAGCTCGACGCGCAGCGCTCGGCCGTAGAAGTCCTGCGCCGCCTTCGTCGCGCAGTACGCCGCGTAGCAGGGCAGCCCGATCTTCGACAGGCAACTCGAGCAGAGCAGGGCGTGCCCCACGTCGCTCCGCCGTAGGTGCGGAATGGCGGCGCGCACGGTCTCGAGCGATCCCCAGAAGTTCACCTCGAACATACGGCGGTGATCCTCGATGGGTCGATCGAGCGTGGGCGCCTCGAAGCCGTAGCCCGCGTTCGCGAACACCGCGTCGAGCCGACCGAACGCCGACGCGGCGTGGTCGATGAACTCGTGGCACTTCCCAGACTCGCCCACGTCGACCTCGAACACCTCCGCGCGTCGCCCCACCGCCCGGACCTCGCCTGCCACGGCCTCGAGTCGATCAAGCCGTCGCGCGCCAAGCGCGATGTCCATGCCCGCCTGGGCGCACGAGATCGCCGTGGCTCTGCCGATGCCGCTGGAAGCGCCAGTGATCGCGATCGCGCGGTCGCGCAGGTCAACCCCTGGCACGCGCTACTCGTTGTCGTCGCCGCTGGCCGCGTCCTTGACGTTCTGGCTGGATTCTTGCAGATCCTCGCCGAGGCCCTCGACGGCGTTGCACCCGGTCAGCGTCACGCCCACCACGCCAACGGCGCCGATGCAAAGGACGGTCGCGAGACGCTGGATGCGAGTGAGGTCGTGCTTCGTGTGCATGATGATGCCTCCATTGATTCGATGTGGCTCGTGTGAGTCGTTCCATGCTACGGTCAAGTCGGCTCGGATTCACGCGTTGGCAACAGCCAGGTCATCTCGGGACACCGGAGCGTCACGGCCGCGCCCAAGTACACCCCGCCGCCCACCGCGACGAGCACCGATAGTCCCACCACCTGTTGCGTCCAGCTCTCACGCGTTCCCAACCAGCGCGATACGAGCAGGACCGCAACGAACATGGCCATCGACGCGGCCGCGATCCGCAGCACCGCCATGACGTCCGGGCGAGCCACCCACGGGGCCGCGACGCGTCGGCGGAGGAGCATCGCGAGCAGTAGGGCTTGGATCGCGGCGCAGGCGGCGGTGGACCAGGCAAGCCCGGCGGCGCCGAGCGACCAAATCAGCGCGAGATTCAGGCCCACGTTCAGCAGCACCATGCTGGCCGCAACGCGCGTGGGCGTTGTGGTGTCGCCCTGTGCGAAAAACGCGCGCGCCAGCACATGGTTGAGCGAGTACGCCCACACGCCCGCGGCATAGGCGACCAGCACCCGCTCGGCGGTCTCGATCCCATCGGCGGAGAAGCTCACGTCCGCGCCGCCCCCTGCAAAGAGTGCCCGCACGAGATCCCCCGCGACAAGCGCCAGCCCGATCGACGCGGGCAGGCCGATGAACAGGCTCAGCCTCAGCCCGCGCCGGAGTGTGTCTCGAAACACTCGCTCATCGCCGGCAGCTCTCGCGAGCAGCGGAAAGACAGCGGTCGCGACCGCGATCCCGAACACACCCAGCGGAAACTGGTACAGCCTCTGCGTGAAAAACAGCACGCCGTTCGAGGTCTCATCCAGCGGGTAGGTCCATCCAAAGAAGAGCGGCCCGACCCAGATCGGCCACATCGCGAGGAGCGTGTCGATGAACGTGTTTAATTGCACCGCGCCGAGACCGAGGGCCGCGGGCACGAAGCGACGGAGCATGTGCTTAGCGCGTTCGCCCGCGGCGCGCACGTGCGAGGTCCAACGCACAAAGCCGCGCAACGCGAGCAGGCTCCAAGCGACCTGTGCGACCCCCGCGATCAATGCGGCGATCGCTACCAGGCGGGCGGTCGTCCGCGGATCTGGCTCATTTGATAGGAAGTGCGTCGCAGCGGCCGCGATCATCGCGAGATTCAGCAGCACCGGTGCCGCCGCGGTGGGCGCGAATCGACCGTGAACGTGCAGCATGCCGCCAAGGAGCGCCGTCGCGCAGATCATGGGCATGTAGGGCAGCAGGAGCATCATCAGCTCGAAGCTGAACGCGCGCTCGCTGTGCTCGGGGAGCCAGGCGAGCAGGAGGAGCAGCACGCCCTCTCCGACGGCCACCGCGAGGGCGGTGGCGCCGACCACCAGTGCGATCGTCAGCGACGCGAGCCTTCGAGCGAGCTCGGCATCCTCTTCGAGCGCGCGGGTGTAGGCGGGAATGAACGCCGCGGAGAGCGCGCCCTCGCCGAAGAGGCGACGAAAGAGGTTGGGCAGCGCAAAGGCCGCTGCGAACGCCGACGCGATCGGTGAGTCAAGAAACGCACGCGCGGTCGCCAGATCTCGCACGAGACCGAGTCCACGGCTCAGGAGCGTCCAACTCGCCAGCGTGCGCACGGCCGAGCCGAGCGAGGCCGTGCGATCCGACGATCTCGAACGCGACGAGTTCACGCTCGGTCTACCTCATCCAGCTCCGCTTCGACCAGCTCCAAGCCGATGCGAGCGAGGAGCCGCGCGATGATCGACAGCCCAAGCGTCGCGAGCGCGACCCCCCCGAGATTCGCTGCGGCATCCTCCCACGCGACGACACGCCCGATCCCCGGAATGCCTTGCGAGAGTTCGCCTAGCACGCTGTACGCCGCCGCGATCATCGACGCGTTCACGATCCCTCGCTTGGAGAACATCGGGCCGGGCCACGCGGTAGACGCGAGCCCAACGGTCCAGGCGCCGAACGCGGCGAGGTGCAGCCACAGGTCCGTGCGTGGCACGGGGCCCTCGATGCGAACGCCCGGCCAATGCGTCGCGAGCAGCAGCACCATCACGAACGCGATCCACCCGAGGCGTCGGGCCAGGAGCGTCCACCGAGGCAGCGTGAACCGGCGGGCGTTGGGCACGCGCTTAGCCGACGCTCAGGTCGGCCTGCTCCGTCGGCTGCACCACAATCTCGGGGCGACCCGCCGGGAGGTTGCGCTGGCCACGCATGAAGGCGTCGGCGAGCGCGCGGTAGTCTTCGGCGCCGTGAGCGGTGGGGGCGTACGCGAGCACCGACTGACCAAAGCTCGGCGCCTCGGCGAGCTTGACGTTGCGGCGGATGGGCGGCTGGAACACCACCGCGTCTCGCCACGGCACCGGCTCCTCGCGAGACGACTCAAGGAACGCCTCAAGATCGGCGACCACCTCGCGAGACAGCGTCGCCTGCGGATCGTGCATGCACAGCACCACGCCCGAGACCCGCAGCGACGGGTTGATCTCCGCGGTCATCAGCCGCACGGTGTCGAGGAGCTTGCCCACACCCTGCAGCGCAAGGAAGTGGGCCTGCATCGGAATGACCACCTCGTCGGCGGCGGCCAACGCATTGAGCGTCAGCAGCCCGAGCGAGGGCGGGCAATCGATCAGCACGACCTCGGGCGCGTCGGGGCCATCGGCCAACGCGCCGAGCGCGTGCTTGAGGCGTCCGTGTCGGTTGGGCGCCGTCGCGAGTTCCATCTCGGCGCCGGCGAGGTCGGTCTCGGCCGCCAACACGCGGAGGTTGGGCGCCACCTCGAGCAGCGCGGTCTCCATCGCGTGGCGTCCGGCGTCGTCGCTGTAGGTCAGCACGTCGTAGATCGACGACTCGAGCGAATCGGGC
>JBCAXI010000110.1:0-8258 GCA_038534175.1 Planctomycetota bacterium
CGTCGACCGTGTCCGTCGCCGCGTTGCTCACGCTCAGTGTCATCCCCGCACCCAGCGCCATCGCCGCCGCGGCCGTCGTCCAAAGAACCGTTGATCGCATCATGATCGTTCCCCAATCCCAGTCTTCGATTGTCCACACACATCCCATCCCCGCGACCGCACCGACCACGCAGGGCCGGCGTCCCGCTCAACCAAGCGACGCTGGCACCGAGGACACGCCCACGCCAAGCACGCGCCGCCGCACCATCTCGCGAGCCATGAGAGGCCTCCTGTCTTCCGGTGTTGCCGTGGAGCGCCGATCCGCGGCCCTCAACCCAAACAATGGACTCCACCCGACCACGCCGCCAACGCTGGCCCCGATTCGAGCCAGTTACACCCCGCCTCACGCCGCACTGAAACAACTGCGGAATCCAGCGAAGGCCGATAATGCCTCCACGCCATCGCCGTGCGCTGAGATCGCCTAGATTCGCGCTGACCCAGAGCGCACCAGCCCCAAGGTCGGAGACGATTCATGGACGCCTTTGTCATCCAGGGTGGAGCCCCCCTCCGCGGCACGCTCCGCGTCAACGGCTCCAAGAACGCCGCCCTGCCACTCATGGCCGCCGCGCTCCTCACCGATGAGCCCGTCGCCCTCCTCGGCGTCCCCGACCTCTCCGACATCCGCAACATGCTCCGGCTGCTCGAGGAGCTCGGCTGCGCCCGCACCGACACCCCCTCCGACCAGCCCGACCCCGACGCGCCCCCGCGCATGACCCTGCACGCCGCCGACCACCGGCCCATCCACGCCCGCTACGACATCGTCCGAACCATGCGCGCCTCCATCTGCGTGCTGGGCCCCCTCCTCGCCAAACGCGGCCGCGCCCGCATCGCACTCCCGGGCGGCTGCGCCATCGGCGAGCGCCCCGTCGACATCCACCTCCGAGGCCTCCGCGCCCTCGGCGCCCACATCCAGCTCGACGCCGGCGACGTCGTCGCCGAGGCGCCCTCCGGGGGGCTCGTCGGCGCCCGCGTCTTCCTGGGCGGGCCCTTCGGCTCCACCGTGCTCGGCACCGCCAACGTCATGTCCGCCGCCACGCTCGCGCGGGGCACGACCATCATCGAGTCCGCCGCCTGCGAGCCCGAGATCGTCGACCTGGCGAACCTGCTCAACGCGATGGGTGCCCGCGTCATCGGCGCCGGCGGCCCGCGCGTCACCATCGAGGGCGTCGACCAGCTCCACGCCGCCGACCACGCGGTCATCCCCGATCGCATCGAGGCCGGCACGTTCATGGCCGCCGCCGCCATCACCGGGGGCGATCTCACGCTCACCGACTGCCCGCTCGACGCGCTCATGTGCTTCGCCGAGTCGCTCACCGCGATGGGCGTGCCCATCGACACGATCGACGCCAACGACCCGATGCGCGCGACCTGCCGCGTCGGAGCGCCCGTCGGCCCGCCCCAGCCCGTCGCCGTCACCACGCAGCCCCACCCCGGCTTCCCCACCGACCTGCAGGCCCAGCTCATGGCGCTGCTCTGCGTCGCGCAGGGCAACTCGGTCATCACCGAGAAGATCTTTCCCGACCGCTTCATGCACGTCGCCGAGCTGGCGCGCATGGGCGCGTCCATCCACCGCGTCGGGCCCACCGCCGTCATCTCGGGCGTGCCCAAGCTCGTCGGTGCCCCTGTGATGGCCTCCGACCTCCGCGCGTCGGCCTGTCTCGTCCTCGCCGGCCTCGCCGCCGAGGGAACCACCACCGTCAACCGCGTCTACCACCTCGACCGCGGCTACCAAACCATGGAGACACGCCTCGCCGGCGTCGGCGCCAACATCGAGCGGATCGAAGAAGCGAGCGAGTGAGCGAGTCGGCGAGTCAGCCGCTCGCGGGCCCACGGCCCTTGCTCGCTCTCTCGCCTCCTCATTCAGTCGTCGTGGAAGCCCTCGGCCGCCAGCTTCTTCAGCGCGGCGCACGCCTGCTCGGCGTCCTCCCCCTCGGCCTCGATCACGAGCTTCACGCCCTGCGTCGCCGCGAGCATCATCACTTCCATGATCGACTTGCCGTTGACCACCTGCTCGGCGTCCTCACGACGCACGCGGACCTCGCACTGGTGCGCCGAGGCGGTATCGACGAACGCCATCGCCGGCCGAGCGTGCAGCCCGAGCCGGTTCTGGACCTCGATCGTCACCGTCGCCTGCCGCGTCACCGCATCCCTCCGAACCCCGCCCCCGCCCAGACGCCCGATCGCGCCCGACCAAGAGGTCAGCCCGCGAGCTGCTGGTTGTCCGCGTCCTCGAGCAGCGTCGTCACATCGTCCACGCTCGACGCCTGACGAAGGAAACGCCTGAACGTCTCCTTCGAGAGATTCTTGAAGATCACCTCCATCGCCTGGAGATGCTCCTCGGGACGGTCCTCCGGGCTCAGCAGCAAGAACACCGAGTACACCGGCTGCTTGTCGAGCGCCTCGAACTCGATCCCGCCCTGGCTCAGGCCCACCGCCGCGGCCATCGTCTCCACCCGCGCGTGCTTCACGTGCGGCACCGCCACCCCACGCCCGAACCCCGTCGAGCCCTTCTTCTCACGCTCGAGCACGCTGCGCAGCAGATCATCACGGATCTCTCGCGGCGCCGCCCCAGCCTCGATCAACGCGTCCAGCAACGCGCCGATCACCTCGTCTCGCTCGCCCGAGGCCAACGAGGGGATGATCGCCCGCTCCACCACGATCTCACGCAGCTTCATCCGATGCCTCCGACGCCCCCACCAATCGCACCCCCACCAAACCAACCCCCGCCAAACCAATCATCCCAACACGCGGCTCCCGCCGAGCGCCCAGGCGCCAAGCCTAGCCCCCCCGATCACCGCTTCGTGTTCTTCAGCCTCTCCTTGAAGTCCGTCAGCAGCCGGGCCCCCTTGTGCGCCGCGTCGTCGATCGCGTGGTACAGGTCCTCGCTCTTCGCCTCGCACACGAAGCTCTCGTGCTTCTCCACGTCGATCACAAACTCCACCCGGTACGTGTGATCGTCCTCCTTGTCCAGCTGCACCTCCACGAGCTGCGTTCCATCGAAGTACCGCGTCAGCTTGTCGGCCTTCTTCTCCGCGTGCTCCCGGATCGCGTCCGTCACCTCTACCCGCCGACCGATCACGTCGATGCGCATTCTGACTCCGAAGCTCGCACCCCATCCCTTCGTGAGCATCGGCCCCAACACGATCCGATCAGATCGAGGCCGACCCATCACGCAGCATAACCGAGAGATCGAGGGCACCACCCCGATCCAATTCGGCCCAGCACCCGCTTGTTGGTCCAGGCGCTACTCGCGCTCGCGATCCGCCAGCGCCGACGCCGCGGCGCGCTCGACCGGCGCCGAGCCGCTGGGGTCCACCACCGTCGGCGAGGGCGGCTCGCCCTCCCGCCCAGCCAGCACGCCCGCGGTGATCACAAACCGGATCGCCTCGTCGATCGGCACGGGCAGGTCCACCACGTCCTCGGTGCGCACGTTGATCGTGAACCCGGTGAAGGGCGTCGGCGAGGTGGGAATGAACACGCTGAGCACCGGGCCGCCCGCCGCCGAGGCGATCGAGGGCAGCGAGTTGCTCGTCACCAGCCCCACCGTCCAAAGCCCGTGGCGCGGGTACTCCACCAGCACCACGCGGCTGAACGCCATCTTCTGCTCGCCCATGATCAGGTCCACGACCTGCTTCACGTGCGGATACACCTGCTTGAACCCAGGGATCTGCGCGATCAGACCCTCCACCCGCGAGTAGATGCGACGGCCCAAGAAGTTGCCCAACAGCAGCCCCGCCAGGTAGATCAACACGATCGCCGCCACCAGGCCCGCGCCCTCGAGATACCAGTTGTTCCCCCACACCCGCTTGAACTTCAGTCGGCGCACCTCGGCCCGCATGGCGTCGGGCGTCTCGTCGATCGGAAGCAGCTCGTTGTCTCGCAGCGAGAGCCGGTACTGCGCCAGATCCGCCTCCGTCACGCGGAACCACGAGGGCAGCCGATCCTCGGCGACCACCCGAGGCGTCACCCACAGAATCGTCGAGCGAATCCCCGAGTTGATCGGCGCGGCCACGTTGTTGAACACGAACATGAACGCCTGAAACAGCAGCCAAAGCGTCAGCACCGAGGGCAGCAGGATCGCCAAGCCGCGCCCGAAGAACTTTCGGAAGTCACCCATAAACGTGTGCGGCTGCGTGTCGCCCAAGCCTTGCTCCAGAGGCCGCGACCAGCGCGGCGGGTGAGTCTACGACGCCACATGAACGCCGCGCCCAACACCCCCAGTTCCAACCAGTACCCTCGACGCCCATGATCGTGGCGTTCGACATCGACGACACCATCACCCGCTGCCCCGAGTTCTTCGGCTTGGTCGCGCGGGCGCTTCGCGCCGAGCATCACCGCGTCGTCATCATCACCTTCCGAGAAGACCGAGCCGCCACCGAGGCCGACCTCCGCGCGTGGAACATCCCATACGACGAGCTCATCACCTCATCCCTCGACGAGCACCTCGAGCACGGCGTCGATGAGTGGAAAGGCGTCGTCTGCCAGCGACTCGGCGTCGACGTCTTCTTCGAAGACGATCCAAACGTCCTCAAACACATATCCCCAAATGTGGTTGTTTTCCAGCCCAAATCCAACCGAGAGCGGCTCAACGACTGAAGCCGTCGCCCGCCACGATCGCCGGAAATGGGCCTAGAAGGACTCGAACCTTCGACCTCACCCTTATCAGGGGTGCGCTCTAACCAACTGAGCTACAGGCCCGCTCGCCTCGGCGGCCGCTCGACGCGCCGGGCGGCAAGTGTAGACGAACTCCACCCCGCGGTCACGCCTGCTCGCCCATCCGATCCCGAACGCGTCGCCCCAAAGACTTCAGCGCCTCTTGCTTCACTCCCACTCACTTCACACGGTCACAACGCATTCTTTCCGATCTCCCGCGCCGTGAATCGGGCCGGGTTGGAGTATCCTCTACGAGAAGCTTCGCGACCGCGTCCGTCCGCGGGCCGCGACAGCGCCGACTGGATGAGGGAGAGACATCATGCCCCGCACGGCAGCCGCCTTGGTGGCAAGCCTGTCTGTGGTTGGACTCGGCGCCCACGCCTGGAGCGCCGATAAAGGTCCCGCTGCCGCTTCGATCGAGTTCTCCTCGATCGATGGCGTCCGAACCACCACCGATCGATTGCTCCTCCAACTCGCCCCTGGCGTCACGCCGCATGACCTCGCGCGCCATGGCCTCGTCGTGCTCCGCGATTGGCCCCTCGTCGGCCTCACCAACGTCAAGGTTCCCTTCGGCGCCGATCCCGAGCGCCTCGCCGCCACGCTCCTCGCCGACCGCCTCGCCGACCGCGTCGAGATGGACTACCTCGTCGAGCCGATCAGCAGCGCCGACCCGCTCGCCGGCTCCCAATGGCACCTCGATCGCATCGACGCCGCCAGCGCGTGGGCGTTCTCGACCGGCTCGAGCGACGTCACGATCGCCTTCGTTGACAGCGGCGTCGATATCGATCACCCCGACCTGGCGCCGCTGCTGGTGCCCGGCTTCAACGCCCCCACCAACACGCCACAGTCCGCGGGCGGTCTCGTGCAAGACCTCACCGGCCACGGCACCGCCACCGCGGGCGCCGCCACCGCCATCGGCAACAACGGCATCGGCGGTTCCGGCGTCGGATGGGGCTTCAACGTCATGCCCATCCGAGCCTCCAACCAGACCAGCGGCTCGGCGTTCGTGGGTGATCTCATCAACGGCATCCTCTGGGCGCTCGACCAGGACGCCGACGTCATCTCCGTCAGCTACGCCGGCGTCAACCAGGTCTTCGACATCGGCCAGAGCGCCATTGATTTCTACGACGCCCTCGTCGTCTGGGGCATCGACGACGCCGGCGTGAGCCAGAACTTCGACCTGCCCGGCACCATCGTGGTCTCGGGCACGGACCAGTCCGACGCCCTCGCCTCGTTCTCGAGCTTCGGTCCCGGCGTCGACTTCGCCGCGCCCGCCACGCAGCTCCTGCTCGCGCACAGCAACGGCGACTACCGAACCGTCAGCGGCAACTCGTACGCCACGCCCATCGTCGCCGCCGCCGCCGCCATGGTCCGAGCCATCAACCCCGAACTCACGGCCCAGCAGATCCGCGGCCTCCTCACCGACGCCGCCGAAGACATCGGGCCCGCGGGCGAGGACGACCAATTCGGGCACGGCCTCATCGACGTCGGCGCCGCCGCCTCACTCGCCTTCGAGTCGCTCGGCAACGACGCGCAGTTCATCGCACCCATTCCTCCCATCGAGCGGCTCGGCGAGGGCCTCCGCACCGCCTACTACACCATCGATCCCGCGACGACCGAGATCCCCGTGTTCGCCGACCTCACGACCGAGCTGCCCCTCTTCGCCTCGACCCAGATCGAATTCGATACCGACGTCGACGGCACGTTCGGCAACTCCGGCGCCACCGAGAACGTCGGCGCGTTCTTCGCCGGCTTCTTCGACGCGCCCGCCGATCGGGTCTACACCTTCACGCTCGAGGCCGACGACGGCGCCCGACTCACGGTCGCCGGTCAGGTCGTTGCCGAGCGCAACGGCCTCGCCGCCCCTGGTGCCGAGCAGGGCGCCATCGCACTCGGCGCGGGCCTGCACACCATGGGCATCGAGTTCTTCTCCGTCGGCCCCCGCGCCGCGCTCCGGGTCGAGGTCGCCAGCCCGACCGATCCCGCCGCCGTGCTCGACATCGAGACGCTCCGGTTCATCCCCGCGACCGCCGACCTCAACGTCAATGGGCTGATCGATCTGGGCGACTTCTCGATCTTCCTCGCCCTCTGGTCCCAGGCAGACCCGGCCGCCGACTTCAACGTCGATGGCGTGGTGAATCTCAGCGACATCTCCGTTTATCTCGCCGCCTGGGCACTGGGCATCTAGATCGAGTCCAGGTCCACGTTCCGCGGTCACCGTGATCCGACGGTCTTTCAAGCAAGGACACGCCAACACGTTCGTGGCGCTCAACGACGGTGGTCATTGACCAACGCAGTCCGACACGCCACACGGGTCTTGCTTGAACGTCTTCAGACCGGTCACGGAACCGCAGACCAGCAATCACGCTTGGGACGCTGCGAGCGACAGCCGTGCGGCTCTGGGTGTCGCAACACCCACTTCATGCCGTGAGCTCCACACCGCGACCTCCAAAACGCAACGACCTCGATGCCCCTGAGAGCATCGAGGTCGATTGGAAGATCAGATTCCGCTGTGAAGAGGCGGCCGACCGCGGATCAGCGGCGGCGACGTCCCGCCAACGCGAGACCCATGCCCATCGCGGCCAGCCCGGCCGGCGCTGGCACAAAGATCTGCACCGAGTCCTTGGTGACCGTCGTGCCCGTGCCGCCGAACGAGCGGGCGGTGATAACGTTCTCAAGGATCAAGATCGCCTCGGTCACGTCCTGGAAGAACGTGTCCGGACCCGCCGACAGATCGAACGTGCGGATCGCGGTCCACTTGGCGGTGTTCGCGTCGACCACTTGGACGCTGACGTCCAACAGCTCGGAGAACGCCGCGGGGAAGAAGCCGTTCCAGTTGGCCACGATGTCGACATCGCCCACCACGGTGAAGAGCGCGTCGTTCCCGCCGCTGAGGTTCCCGCCGGCCACGTCGCCGGTGATCGTGCCGGTCTCGATCACAACGATGTCGTCGAGGATCGTGTTGGCGTCGATGAAGACCTCGAGACGGTCGTTGTACGACGCGGACGAGCCCGCCGCCGCGTTGGCGGTGAACTGCGTGGGCGCGAAGCTGAACTCGTCGGCCAGCACGGTGGGCACGCCGAAGCCGGCGGCACCGAGGTCGCTGCCACCGTCGAAGTGCGTGAAGCTGTCACCCATCGCGGGGTAGGGCGTCCATGGAATGAACGCCGAAGCAGCGCCTGTTGCGCACGCGACGCCCACGGCGCCCATTAACACTCGAATGTGTCCGGTCATGTCTCGTCTCTCCAGCTGCCCGAGGCGGATCGGGCGTCCCGAGGCGGATCGGGAAAACAGCACGAGCATCTCTCCACAGACGCTCGCACAAGGGTGGTCCGAAAACCATCGGCCAGCCTAAGAAACACTAGGCCGGAGCACAACGCCTAATCCGACGGATCAACAGACAAATGTCGGGCGATGTCGGGCGATGTCGGACACACAGACACCACCCGCACCCATAAACAGACGCCTTACCGGCGACGGCGTCCCATCGCCAGGGCCCCCAGACCCAGGAAACCGACCGTGGCCGGTGCCGGGATCAGCTGCACGGAGAACTGCCCACCGACGAC
>JBCAXI010000111.1:0-8180 GCA_038534175.1 Planctomycetota bacterium
GGTGCGGATCGACACGAACGTGGGCTCGATCGTGCTGGAGTTGTTTGTCGATGAGACGCCGCAGACCGTGGCGGCGTTTCTGGACTACGTGACGGACGAGTCGTACGTCGGCTCGATCTTCCATCGCTCGGTGAGCGACTTCGTGGTGCAGGGCGGCGGGTTCGCGTACGACGAGGCGGAGGGGTTCTTCGACCTGCTGCCGAACAACGGCCCGATCGAGAACGAGCCGGGCATCTCGAACCTGGAGCGCACGGTCGCGATGGCGCGTGTCGGCGGCGATATCGACTCGGCGACACGCCAGTTCTTCTTCAATCTGAACGACGACAACGCCGACGGCCCCGCGCGGCTCGACTTCACCGACGAGGGGTTCACGGTCTTCGCGCAGGTCGTCGATGGGTGGGACACGGTGCTCGAGATCGCGGGCTTGCCGACCATCAACGGCGGCGGCGCGTTCACCGACCTGCCGGTCCGCGAGAACTTTGACAACGACGAGCCGCTGGCGGATCTCGACGCGTTCGTGACCATCACGGGCGTCGAGGTCATCTATGCCAACGACGGCGACGAGCGCATCGAGCCCGGCGCGACCGTGCTCGGCGCGGCCGACAGCGCGAATCGCGCCACGCTCGTCAGCGGCGTGACCAGCGGCGAGGATCGCGTGCAGGTCTTCCAGCTCGATCCCGGCACGAACGAGTGGACGAGCATCGACCTGCTCGAGGCGACCGGACGCGATGACTTCGACGGCGCCCTCGACACGTTCACCGATCCGACGACGGGGCGCACCAGCGTGGTTGCCGCGGGCGGCGACGGCGTGGTCGTGTACCAGACCACCGACGGCCTGGAGTGGACCGCGACCGACATCACCGGGCTGATCAATGGCGCCGAGCCGATCGCGTCGGACGTCACGACGTTCACCTCCAACGGCGGCGTCGTGTACGTCGCGGGGCTGACCTCGGGCGGCGACTACGTGGTTTACACGCTCCGCGGAGATGGCTCGGGTCAGAGCAGCTGGGGCTACGAGAACATCTCGCGCACCGATCTGGCCGCGAGCGGCGCGACGCTGCCCGAGCTCCGGGGCAACCTGATCAGCTACGTGACATCGTGGGGCGGGCTGAATGTGGCGGGGCTCGACGCCGAGGGCGACATCTGGGCGTTGTGGACTGGCTCGGAGATCGGGTCGTGGAACACGTCGAACCTGTCGGCGATCACCGGCGCGCCCGCGTACGAGGGCGAGCTCACGGTCTTCCTGACGACATGGGGCGCGATCAACCTCGCGGGCGTCACGACCACGGGCAACGTGGTCGCGACGTGGTGGCTGCCGCAGTTCGAGGGCCAGTGGCGCCAGGCCGACCTGACGATCGCCGCGTCGGCCGGCACGGTGCGGCTCTCGTCGGACTCGATCTCGAGCTTCGTGACGCCCTGGGGCGCGCTCAACGTCGCCGGGCTCGACGCGCTGGGCAACGTGGTCGCGTACTGGTGGTCGCCCACGAGCGAGGGCTGGAACACGGCCGATCTCTCGGCGGTGGTTCCCACGCTCGATCGACCGACGGGCTCGATCCGCGGCTTCACGACGCCCAATGGCGTGATCAGCCTGGTCGGCGCCGACGACGAGGGCGACGTGGTCCGCTACGCGTTCAACCCCGCGACCTTCGAGTGGTCGGGCGTGGACGTGAGCGCCGAGACGGGCATCATCGTCAACTGATTCGGGCTATCGCTCGTCGAGCCGAACGCGCTCGAGCAGCGTGACGTCGAGCACGTCGGCGTCGGGATCGTCGATCGAGAGCACGGCCATCTCGCCGGTGCGCAGGCGCTCGGCGCCCCCAATCCAGTTCGAGAGCGACATCGAGAGATGCTCGTTATGCCCGACGATCGCGAGGGCTGGCTCGTGCGCGTGGCGGCGCGCGAGCCGCTCGGGCGTGTCGTCGGCAAAGAAGTCGCCGAGCCGCTCGTCGTGCTCGTGTGTGCACTCGAGTGTCTCGAGGATCGCTTGGGCGGTTTGCTCGGCGCGCACCAGCCCGCTGCTGACGAGCGTGGTCGGCGGCGTGGGGTGGGCTTCGAGCCACGCGGCGAGGTGCTCGGCCTGGCGGCGTCCGAGCTTGCGCAGCGGGCGGTCCGCGTCGCGCCCAGTGGGCGAGTCGGGCTTGGCCTTGCCGTGGCGGATGAGGTAGACGAGCACGCCGACAGCGTACGGGGCGTGTCAACCAATCCTGTGCGCGGGCGCTTCAGCGCCAGCCGAGCGACTCGCCCCAGCGCAGGGCGCGCTCGAGTCGGCGCCGATCGAGATCGTCGACGACGCGGTCGCCGTTGAGATCGATGGGCTGGCGGTGCCAGTCGTGGAGGTCCTCGATGTCGAGCCGGTTGTTGCCGTCGATGTCCAGCGACGCGGCGAGCTTGGCCTGGATGGGACCCACGGTGGAGCGGGGCTCGTCGGCGCCCGCGAGATCGAAGCGCAGCGGCGCAAGCTCGGGGATCGGCTGGGCGCCGAAGCGCAGCTCGGACGGGTCCGCTGGCTGCGCCATCGGCGCCGGCAGCTCATCGGGCGCGATCTCGGTCATGGGGGGCAGGGAGGCGGGGTCGAACCCGGCGGCGAAGAGGGAGGTGGACTCGGGCATGGGCGCGCCGACGAACGCGCGGGCCGCGCCCGAGCCGAGGTTGACGAGCACGGTGTTGACGAGGCTCATGCCCTCGGACCGGTGGGGCGTGTCGTAGTCGAGCCGGAACTCCTGGTACGACTTGGAGCGGACGTGGATGCTGCAATGCCAGAGGCGTCCGCGGAAGGCCCAGTCGTCGCGTCCGTTCGTGATCGCGAAGAGCGCGGTGGTGACATCGACGAGATCGATCTCGATCGCGCAGTTGATGGCCCAGCCGTCGGCGGGGGCGGTGATGAGGTTGGAGGCGTAGTGGGGCGGTCGGATGTCGAGGTAGGCGCCGTTGACCCGCGCCATGCGCGGGACGAGGAACTGCCCGCCGATGCCCGTGCCCTGCCCGCCCTCGAAGCGCTCGTTGACCACGAAGGCGCGCACGTCGGCGAGCGTGTCGGCGGGCGGCGCGTCGGCGATGACGGCGAAGTTGCTGCAGCTCCGCGGGCCCGCGGGGATGTGGGCGTCGTGCACGATCACGAGGTCGCTGGGTGTGTCGCTGCCGCCCGTGTGGGCGTAGAACGCGCGGCCGCGGCGTTCGGTCGCGTGGGCGAAGTTCTCCGAGGGCAGCGTGCCGTGGGTGGCGCTGCAGCGGTGGAAGATGACCTGGTTCTGCCCGCCTTGCGCGTAGGTGTTGAAGATGGTCTCGGTGCCGGTGTTGTACGTCGTGAGCCCGGCCTTGCAATCAACAAACGTCGCGATGCCCCCGCTGGCGCCCGAGGCGACGTGCACCATCGCGTGGCTCGAGCCGTAGTACGACTCGCAATTCACCGCGACGGCTCGCTGGCTGTTGCGCACGGACAGGTCGATGCCGTGCTTCTGGCTCGGGCGGGGCCCGCCGTTCATGCCCCAGCCATGCAGGCGGAGGTTCTCCAGGCGCACGTTGTCGGCGCTGACCAGGACGCCCGATTCGGTCTCGGTCACGCGCTCGATGATGCGATGGCCCAAGCGCAGATCTGGCACCGTGCCGTCGGCCTCGGGGATCGGGTGCACGTACAGCGTCTGGCTGTCCTCGTTCCAGTGCCACGTGCCCGGGCAGTCGAGCACCTTCTGTGGGGTCGAGGCGCGGATGAAGTGGCGGTCGGGGTCATCGGTGTCGCGCACCCACTTCACCGGCTCGGTCTCGCGTCGGCCCGAGGCGCGCGTGCCGAAGATGTAGCCCCAGCCCGCGGCGTCGTACGACTCGAAGGGTGTGAGCAGCGGTTTGGGCAGGCTCGGGTCGCCCCAGTCGGCGATCGTGACGTTCGGGCGGTCGACGGTGATCCCGGTCTGCGAGCGGAACACGTCGCCTCGCTTGAAGAGCAGCGCGACGTCCTGCGTGTGGGCACTGTCGAGCTGGGCGTCGGCCCGGGCGATCGTGAGGTAGGGGTTCTGCATCGTGCCGTCGCCCGTGACGTCGGAGCCGTCGGCGGCGAAGTAGACGCTGCGCGAACGCCCACGCGGGCACTCGGCGAGGCGACGCGCCAGCAGCGAGAAGTACCAGCCCTGCCACTCGGGCGTGGTGACGAGCGGCGGGGCCGGGTAGAAGCGCGGGTCACTCTCGGGGTCGGCGGGCTCGTCGTCGCCCGCGGCCTGGGGCATCGGCGTCGAGATCGAGCCCCGGGTCTCGTCTGGAATGGACGGGGAGAGCCCCAGTCCGGTCTGCGCTCGCGCCGCGGGCTGGCTGACAAAGGCCAAGACGATCATGAGCATGGTCGTTCGAATCACGACAGATTTCCCTGGGGGTTCGAGCGGCGGGTTGCTGGTCAGGCACGCCGCTCCGAGGCCGGTCCCACGCTCCGGGCCCTCGCTCAACTCAATAGATACCACGCGGTCGCGGCGCCGCCCACGGAATCCGAGCGGATCGTGACACGATGGGCGACTTGCTACGGCTCGGGGCCTCGGGCAAGCTCACCGGTATGGCCCCAACCGAACGCGATCCTGACGCCCCTACCTCACACCGTCGTCGCGGCCTCGCGCTGCACTGGCAGATCCTCATCGGACTCGCGCTCGGGCTGGTCGTGGGGTTGGTCATCAACCTGATGAACCAGCCCGCGGCGGACGGCACGGCCGGCGCGCTCACGCGAACGATCGATGGCGGCGGCTTCGTCGGCGGGCTCATGGGCTTCATCGCGAAGCTGAACGTGTTCATCGGCGACATGTTCATCCGCTTCCTGCGGTTCATCGCGGCACCGATCGTGCTCTTCAGTCTCATCGCGGGCGCCGCGAGCCTGAACGACATCCGAAAGATCGGGCGCATCGGCGGGAAGACGGTGGGGATCTACCTCGTCACCACGGCGCTGGCGATCACGATCGGTCTGGTGTTCGCGAACGTGGTGAAGCCGGGCACGTGGGTGAACGAGGAGACGCGCGAGTCGATGGCCGCCGCGGGCGCGGGCGAGGCGGCGGCAAAGGTCGGCGCGGCGCAGAGCGAGTCGAGCGACCTGTGGCGCACGATCGAGAACGTCGTGCCGACGAATCCGTTCGATGCGCTCGCGAGCGGGAACATGCTGCAGATCGTGTTCTTCGCGCTGGCGATCGGCATCGGGCTATCGATGATTCCCGAGAAGCAATCGAGGCCGGTCATCGTGGTCGCGCAGGCGCTGACGGACACGATCATCAAGATCATCCACATCGTGATGCTGTTCGCGCCGTACGCGGTGTTCGCGTTGCTCGCCAAGGTGATGGCGACGATGGGACTGGGCGCGCTCGGCGCGCTGGCGGCGTACGTCGTGGTCGTGATCGCCGCGCTGGCGGTGATGGTCTTCGGCGTGTATCCGGCGGCGGTCGCGCTGGTCGCGCGCGTGCGACTGGGGCGTTTCTACGGCGCCATCGCGCCGGCGCAGCTCATGGCCTTCTCATCGTCCAGCTCGTCGGCGACGCTGCCCGTCACGCTCGACTGCGTCGAGAAGCGACTCGGCGTGTCCGAGGAGGTCACCGGATTCGTCATCCCGGTCGGCGCCACCATCAACATGGACGGGACCGGGCTCTATCAGGGCGTCGCGGCGCTGTTCATCCTGCAGCTCTTCGGCATCCAGGCCGATCTGGGTCAGCAGCTCACGATCGTGCTCACCGCGACGCTGGCGTCGATCGGCACCGCGGGTGTGCCGGGCGTGGGCATCCTGATGCTCGTGATCGTGCTGCAATCGCTCAATGTCGACGACGACGTCATGACGCAGGGCATCGCGATCATCTTGGGTGTGGATCGCATCCTCGACATGTGCCGAACCACGTGCAACGTCACGGGGGACTGCATGGTCGCGGCGGTCGTGGGCCAGACCGAGGGCGAGCTCGCGAGTGAGGACGAGGTTCGCGCACGCCGAGCCGATGAGCGTGCGTCAGGTTTGGATGAGCATCCGAAACACGACGGCTGAGCCATGGGGCACATGCCACCGGAGTCGGCCACTGAGACTCAGCCGCCTGTGGCGGTGGCCCAGAGTCCGAGGTAGTACGAGAAGTCGCTGAGGTCGATGTTGGTGTCGGGCACGCCGTTGCTCGTGCCGGTGGTGGTGACGTCGGCGACCGCGGCGCTCTCCGACCAGCGGGCGAGGTAGTAAGAGAAGTCGGAGAGATCGACAACGCCGTCGGGCGTGCCGTTGTCGCCCCCTGTGGTGGTGAGGTCGGCCGGGTCGGCGGGGGTGTCGCATCCGGCGAAGAAGATCTCGAGATCATCGATGGCGGCCTCGACGATGGAGCCGCCACCGGCGTCCTCAGCGATGAATCGCAGCTTGATCTGGTCGGTGGGTGTCACGAAGTCGGCGATGCGGAAGGTGGCCTCGATCCAATCGGTGGCGCTCGAGCCGACGGCTTCGAGGTCGGTCCAGGTGGCGCCGTTGTCGTTGGAGATGTCCACGTCGAGGATGTCGGCGCCGGGCGAGGCGCCGGCGTTGTTGATGTACCAGCGGTAGTAGCGGACGAAGGGATCGCCGCCGAGGTAGGTGGTCGCGCTGGCCGAGGCGTCGAGCGCGGGCGTGATGAGCGTGGTGAACCCGTCGTCCACGTCGTCGCTGCCGAGCGACGCGCCCGAGGCGCCGGTCACGAAGCAGAGGGTGCCCGGCGCGGGCGTGTGGTCGCTGCCCGGCTGCGCGCCGGTGGGCACGGGGTCGCCCAGCTCCCAGAGCCCGGTGGTCGCGGTGTCGCCGGGGAGGCCGACGGTCCAACCGGCGTCGGACTCGGCGTTGTCAACGAGCGTGGTCTGGCTGTCGGCGTAGGTGATGCTGATGGCGTGAGAGATATCGGTGGGGAAGGTGACGTCGATCGGGTCGGTGGTGGAGAACTGCGCGTAGTACTCGACCGTGTCGCCGCAATCGGCGCCGGGGATGATGGCCTGGTACACGGGCCCGACGGCGCCCAGCGCGGTCTGCTGCCAGGCGCCCCCGTTGACGCGGTAGAAGAGTGTCGGGCTGGCGGGGTCGAGGTCGCCGTAGGTGGGCGTGGCGGTGAACGTGACGGTGGTGTCGGTCAGCGGCGCCAGCGTGATCGGGGTCTGACCGATCTGCGCGACGCTGATGGGCTGGCTGAACGTGTCGCCCATCACCAGGATCGCCTCGAAGTTCTCCTCGGCGGTCGGGATGATCTGCTCGGGCGGCAGGATGAAACCGAAGCTGCCGGTGTCGCGCAGCTCAAAGGTGTAGCTGAACGCGCCCTGGCTGTAGAACCAGTCGCTGCACGTGCCGCTGGCCGGGTAGAGATCGACGGACTGCTGGGGCGTGTAGAACGCGCCGT
The DNA here is from genome assembly GCA_038534175.1 of Planctomycetota bacterium. Classification (GTDB taxonomy): domain Bacteria; phylum Planctomycetota; class Phycisphaerae; order Phycisphaerales; family UBA1924; genus JBCBZM01. Next base: position 7,341 of record JBCAXI010000111.1, read on the forward strand.
TCTTGGCCTGGATCGCCTGTGACATCGCGTTACCGAGGCTTATGAAGAGGCTGTTGTCGGGCTCGGGGGCGCTGACGAAGCCATAGCCCCAGGGCCAGAGGATGAGCTGGGAGAACGAGTGGATGTCGATGTGCGCGACGACCTGCGGGTGGCTGTTGTGCAGGTCGCGGAGCGCCGACGTCTCGGGCTCGGAGAACGCGCTGGGCCCGTGGTAGAGGTCGGACGACTGGATGTTGTCCGCGCCGGGCCCGGCGAAGAAGATGTCCCAGTTTCGGTTGAGGTCGACACCGAAGGAGCCGCCGGAGTTCGGGCGACGGTTCTTGCGCCAGAGCCGCGTGCCGCCGCTCTGCCAGGCGTACTCGTACCCGTCGGGGTTGGAGACGGGGACGATAAGGAACTCGAGGTTGTCGAGGATGTTGGTGACGCGCGGGTCGGAGCCGTAGCGCGTCATGAGCTCCTCGGCGATGTACATCGTGGTGGCGTGGTTGACCCACTCGCGGGCGTGGAGGCCGCCGTTGAGGAACACGGCCGGTCGGGTGTTCGCGGTCGCGCCGGGCGGGTTGATGCGCAGGGCGGTGATGTCGCGTCCCTCGACGGACTGGCCGATGATCTCGGTGGTGAGCAGGCCGGGGTTCTCCGTGCCCGCGGGTCCGAAGCGTCCGAGCAGCTCGGTGAAGTAGCTGTTGAACTCGGCGTTGGTGCGGTAGGTGGTGTACCAGTCGATGCCGCGGAGCAGGCGGAGCTCATCGATCGCCTGGCGCTCGAGGGCGATGAGGCGGTCGACGTCGGGGATGGTCACCTCGTAGTCGAGCCCGAGGGCGTCGAGCGTCTCGAGCTCGG
>JBCAXI010000112.1:0-8174 GCA_038534175.1 Planctomycetota bacterium
CGCGACGCGGCGTCGAGCTCGGCGAACGCCCGGTCCACGTGGTCCTGGTTCTCCGGGTCGAAGATCTCGGCGCGCGGATCGTCCCAGCCGAACATGACGAGCTGGCTGCGGCCCCACCAGAAGCCCAGCTCGACGCCGCGCGGCCCCAGCCCTCGTAGGAAGCCGATCGTGTCGCGCGCCCGCTTGCTCTCCATCAGCGGCGAGGCGAAGAGGAACGGGTAGTTGAAGTTGTCGTCGATAAAGAGCCCAGAGGGCGCCCACGTCATGGTCCGCTGGAAGCCGCTGCGTCGCACGTCGGCGTACGCGTCGGACCAGCGCCGCCAGCCGTGCACGTCGGGCCGGCGGTTGCCGTAGCCGATGGCACGGGGGTTGGAGGGGGACCGATCGGTGATCTGGGCGCCGGAGAATCCTCGGACGGCGCGGTGATCGGGGCGGTATGTCGTGGCGCTGCCGTATGTCTCGTGGAAGTACGACACGTACGGCCTGAGGAGATCGAACCAATCGTCGTGGTTGTGGGTCATGCGGAACGAGACGGTGACGTTCCGCTCCTCTCCGGGCGGGATCAGCGTGTTCACGGCGCGCCCGGGCGAGAAGTCGTCCTTGACCATCCGCTGGAACTCGATCAGCATCGCCCACTTGTGCCCGCCCATGGGCAGGTCGGTGGCGCGCATCTTGAGCCGCGAGCCGGTCTCGTACTCGAGCACGGGGTACTGCACGGTGACCCCGATCGTGCGCTCGTCATCTCGAAGGGTCATGACGGGGCTGTACGCGTCGCTCGGGTAGTGGGTGCTGAAAAACCGTGGGCCGCCATCGGTCAGCACGACCGGGCCCTCGGTGCACTCGTGCCGGAAGTGGCGCATGTGGAGCTGCCCGCTGACCTGGAAGCCCCAGAACTCGAGCTGGCCCATGATCTGCGGCTCGGAGTCGTTGTTCTTGTAGTAGAGCTCGAGGTCGAACCCATCCGCGTGGTTGACCACGGTGATCTCGGGCCGAATGCCGCCCACGCCCATCGCCTCGGTCGTGTTGATGACCATCTCGCCATCGTGGCGGACGTGGAACCGCCCCTCGATGAACTGAGTGGTCACGCTCGCCATGGCGGGGCTTGCGCACACGGAGCCGATGACCAGCACACTCGCCCGCCTCGCCAGTCGTCCTGCCAGCCGCCCCCAGCCGCGCATACACACCTCGGTTCCGTAAAGATCGGTTCCGTGAAGACCGCCCTACGCCGAGCGCCACCCGCCCGGCCCAGTTCAAACCTGCGTTACAAGTCGCCCGTGTCACACTGGAGAACACGGGGATCGTCCGAACGCGATCACCCAGCCCCCACGATCGGCGCCGTGTGACGAGCCGGTCCGAGAACCCCCGCCGGCCCGGCGCCACGCCGGATCGGTATCGTCTCACGCGACATGGCCGACCAGCACGCTCTAACTGATCGACCCGACGCCGAGCCGCTGCGCGTGCGGCTCGTGCAGCCCGCCTTGGCGAAGTACCGGCTCCCCGTGTTCGCCGAGCTTGCCTCGCGCGACGGCATCGACCTGCACGTCGCGTACACGCACGATGGCAAGGTGCCCAGCCTCGAGCCGTCGGGCTTTGAGGGCAGCTTCCACCGAAGCCGTCGCGGCGCGGGCGTCTCGTTCTCGGGCTTCCAGCTCGCCCAGGCGTGTCGCAAGAAGGCCGACGTGATCGTGCTGCCCTGGACCACACGCGAGACCATGCTCGTGCCGTCCATGCTCCGGGCCCGCGCTGCGGGCGTCGGAGTCGTGCTCTGGGGCCACGGCTACAGCAAGAACGAGGCCGGCTGGCGACGCAAGATCCGCAACACGATCACGGGCCTGGCGCACACCATCGTGCTCTACAACCGCTCGGCGGCCGACCGGCTCATCGACGAGGGGCTCGACGCGTCGCGCGTCTTCGTCGCCCCCAACGCGCTGGACCAGACGCCCATCCAAGCAACGCGGGACGCGTGCCTTGCCGACGGTGCCACGCTCGAGGCCTTCCAGCGCGAGCACGGCTTCGTGCGTGACGACGGCTCCAAGCGCCCGGGCCTGCTCTTCGTTAGCCGACTCGAGCGCGACAACCGCGTCGACCGCCTGCTCGACGCCACCGCGATGCTCGGCGATGAGGGCCTCGACCCGCGGGTCGTGGTCGTCGGCAAGGGCGAGGCGCTCGACGAGCTCAAGGCCCAGGCCGATCGGCTCGGCATCGCGGACCATTGCTCGTTCACCGGCGCGGTCTACGGCGAGGCCGAGCTGGCCCCCTGGTTCTGCAGCTGCGACCTCTTCTGCTACCCGGAAAACATCGGCCTGAGCATCCTGCACGCGATGGGCTACGGGCTCCCGATCGTTACCAGCGATCGACGCGCCGCGCAGAATCCCGAGATCGAGACGCTCGAGCACGAGCTCAACGGCCTGGTCTACGAGCATGGCAGCAACCGGGCGCTCGCCGACGCCCTCGGGCGGCTGCTGCGCGACGAGGCGTTCCGCGCTCGGCTCGGCGCCGAGGCGCACCGCACCGCGACCGAGGTGTTCAGCCTGCCACGCATGGTGGACGGCCTCGAGGCGTCGATCATGGCGGCGGGGCGGCTCGCGCGAACGAACCGCGGCTAATCATCTCGTTCGTTGTGCTCGCGGGCGTTCAGGCGTTCTCGCGAGGCGGGTCTTCGCTCGCGTTGTCCGGTGCTTCCTGGCCGTAGTCGGCGTACTCGTCGTACTCCTGCTCCTCGTGTCCGAGCTCATCGTGGGCGTAGGCGTCGGCGCCGAAGTGCGCCTCGCCGCCCGGCACGCGCGGGTAGATCGGGTAGCCCGCGGCGTTGAGCACCGGGCCCGCGACGATGCGCACGCCCACGACCAGCGCCGTGGAGGACACGAGCGACGCGGTGGCGTGCGCGAGGAACAGCGAGGTCTCCCCGCGCGGCAGCGCGAAGATATTGCCCAGCGAGCTGCCGAGCAGCACGATCAGGAACGGGTCGTGGGCTCGGTTCCGCGCCAGGCGATCGATGACCCCGGTGAGCACGCCGAAGAAAATCGCGTAGTACGCGATGCCCAAGTACTGCGCCTCGGCCCACCCGTGCCCCAGAATGCCGGTGCCGAGGTTCGCGTTGGCGCTGCGCTGCTCCTGGAGCGCGAGCCCGAGTCCGATCGGCTTATCGGGAAAGAGCTGGCGCGGGATCGGGTTGACGACGTAGTAGTAGATCCCGTGCAGCGGGATCAGGTCGTACTGCGAGGGGTACGTGTCGACGATAAACAGCGTGTGGTCGATGGTGTCCTGGCTCAGCATGCGCTCGAAGAGCCGCCACTCGATCTTGGCGCTCGACGCGACGTCGCCCAGCTGCTTGAAACGCTCGGCGAGCGAGGAGGTGCGCGAGAACTGGTGCCGCACGCTGGTATAGCCCACGAGCACCACGATGCCGATGCTGCCCACGAGCACCGCACGCACGAGCGTCTTGCTGATCGGGTGGTACCGCGCCCAGGCGTACCACCACATCCAGCCGAGCGCGATGAACACCGCGAGCACGCCGCGGCGTCCACTCGTGCCCACCAGCGAGACGGCGAGCGCCACGATCATCGTGCCCGCGAGGATGCCCAGCGCGATGGGGCTCAGACGCTTGGCGATGGCGTAGTACGCCGCCAGACCGACCGCCGTGATCGCGAACCCGTCCTTGAACTGCGTCGCCAACGCCGAGAGATAGCCCACGACCGAGACACCGGCCGAGAGGATCGCGGCGGCGACCGCCGCGCCGATCATCACGATCAACGCGGTGGGCGTGGGCACGAGCCCGATCTGCGGGACCAGATCGACCGCTCGCAGCTTGCTCCCGACCCCGTTCGAGATCAGGAACAGCAGCATGAACAGCACCACGCCCATCGCGAGGATGCCCATGGATCGCTCGGTCGCACCGATGTAGTCCAGGGTCATCAGCCCGCCCAGCGCGTAGAAGTAGCACATGCCCCCGAGGAACAGATTCCGCCACGACATCAGCTCGTACTTGCGGCGCACCATCCCGTAGACGCCGATGCCGGCGACCGTCAGGAGTGTGAGAAACAGGACGGCCTTGAGGAGGAAGAGCATCGGGTTCCGAGCAGGAGTTGCGGACGGCCGGCAGAGGGGGCAACGTTAGGCCCGCGGGGATCGCAAACGGATACGCCCGCTCGCGGTGCAAAGATCGGCCGAATCGCCCGGGAACTCGACGCCGATCCCGCCGGTCAGGGCGACGGGCCGCTCGGGCGGCACGCGCGATAGGCCTCCACGAGCCGCGAGCCCACGGCGTCGGACGAGTATCGGCGCACCACCCAGTCTCGGCGGGCAGGCCGCGCCTCCGGACCGCTCGCCGCGATCGCCCGCTCCAGCGCTCGCGCCAGGCCCTCGGGCGTGGCGTCGCCCACAAACCCCCCGCCCTCGCGTGCAAGCTCCTCGGCGAGCGACAGATTCGGGGTCATCACCCCCGCCACGCCCACGGCGGCCGCCTCAGGAATGGTGTAGCCGAAGTTCTCGTGGACCGAGCAGAGCACCACCGCGTCGGCGGCACCCAGCGCCGCCCACTTGTCGGGCCCGTTCACCCAACCGGGCATCTTCAGACGATCTTCTTCCAGCCCGGCGGTGCGGGCGCGGTCTCGCACCCGCTCGGCGTCCTCGGGCGTCTCGCCCTCGCCCACGAGCGCCAGCGTCGGCCGATCCGGCACGCGGGCCACCGCGTCAACCAGCAGGTCCAGCCGCTTGACCTCGTGCAGGCGGCCCAGGAACACCACCAGCGGCGTGCCCTCGTCCACGCCCAGCAGACGCCGACCCGCCGAACGCAGCGCCTCCGGATCGTCCGATGGGACCTCGACCGGCAGTGGGATGACCGTGGTCTGCGGGCGACGGTCGCCCTCGCTCGGCACCCAGCTCGTGGCCAATTCGTCGTCGGTGGCGCACACGATGAGCGAGGACCGAGCCAGGCCGCGTTCGAGCCCGAGACGCAAAAACGCCTTCTTTTTGCCAGCACTGCGCTCGAGCGCGGCCTTGATGAGCATGCCGTGAGGATGGAAGACCAGCGGCACGCCGCAACGCTCGGCCCGCCGGACCAGCGGCAGGTAGTCGCGGCACCAGAGCCCGTGCAGATGGAGAACGTCGATCGAGCCGGCCCGCAACTCGCGATGGATCCGCCTGCCGAGCCCCCCCACGACGAGACGCCCCGCCGGCGGCGTCAGGTGGAATCGCCCCTCGGGGGCGGCGTCGAGGCGGGTGCGAATGGGGTCGTCCGCCGGGGGCGCCGGCGCAAATGCGCGGACCTCGACCCCGGGCCGCGAACCCACGGCCTCGACAAGCGATAGGAACGCCGTGGTCGGCCCGCCCGCCTGGCTCGTGACGCCCTCGATCGCGTGGGCAACTCGAAGCGGGGATTGGACCGACGCGGCGTCGGGCAACTCGGACATCGAAAACCACCTCACTCGAACCACGGCCCGTGCCGAATCCGGCCGATAGCCTAGATCGCTCGCCAGCCGGCCATGACCATGACCCAACCGACCCCCACCTCATCCCCCACCCAATCCCACGCCGATGCCCCATCGGGCACGCTCTACCAGCGGCTCGACCTGACCGCGGACTTTCCGTACCCCAAGAGCTGGTACATCAAGCGGCTGGTCTGGACGGTCGTCGATCGCGTCCTCTTTCGCTACTCCCCCTCGCAGCTCACGTCGTGGCGGCGGTTCTGGCTCCGACGCTTCGGCGCCAAGGTCCACCCCACCGCCAATATCCGACCGGGCGTGAAGATCAAGCACCCCTGGATCTTCGAGATCGGCGAGCACGCCTGCCTGGGCGACGACGCCGAGGTCTACAACCTCGGCCCGATCCGCATCGCCGACCACACGGTCATCAGCCAGGGCTGCTACCTCTGCGCCGGCACGCACGACTACCACGACGAGCGGCTGCCTCTTGTTCGCCCCGAGATCAACATCGGACGGGGCGTGTGGATCTGCGCCCACGCGTTCATCGGCCCCGGTGTGCGTGTGGGCGATAACGCGCTCGTCGGCGCCCGCGCCGTGGTCACGCGCGACGTGCCCCCCGCAACGATTGTCGCGGGCAACCCCGCCAAGGTGATCCGCGATCGTCCGATCCCACGCCGGGCGGGCGAGCCCACGCCCGAAGCGGTGCCCGAGTCCCCCACGCTCGTCGAGTCGCCCGAGCCCTCTCCGCCCGCTCCCGTGAACACCGCATCCGCCGAGGCGTAGTCCACCCCATGCTCGATCCCAGCCATCTCGATCGCTTCGGCGACGCGTTCAAGGGTCGAAAGGCCCTGATCACCGGCGGCGCCGGGTTCATCGGCTCCCACCTCGCCCACGCCATCCACGCGCTCGGCGCGCACGTGACGGTGCTCGACGACCTCTCGGGGGGATTCCGCGAGAACCTGCCGAGCGGCGTCGAGCTCATCGAGGCCTCGGTGCTCGACGCGGCGGCGCTCGAGCGAGCCATCGATGGCGCGGCGTTCGTCTACCACCAAGCCGCGATGGTCTCTGTTCCGCAGAGCGTGGAGCAGCCCGAGTTGTGCGCGCAGGTGAACATTGTGGGCACGCAGGGCCTGCTGGCGGCCGCGAAGCGCGCCGGCGCGGGGCGCGTCTGCTTTGCCGCCTCGGCCGCGGCTTACGGCGACACGCCCACGCTCCCTTGCAGCGAGTCGCACGCGCCCGACGTGTACAGCCCCTACGCCGCCAGCAAGGTCGCGGGCGAGCTCTTGTGCGCCACGTACGCCCGGAATTTCGACCTGTGCGCGGTCGCGCTGCGGTACTTCAACATCTTCGGCCCGCGGCAGGATCCGAACTCGCCATACGCGGCCGTCATCAGCGCATTCGCCAAGCGACTGCTCGCGGGCGGGCAGCCCTCGATCTTCGGCGACGGGAATCAGACGCGCGACTTCACGTACATCGACAACGTCGTGCTGGCGAACCTGCTGGCCTCGACCGCGCCCGCCGAGCCCGTCGCGGGGCGGGTGTTCAACATCGGCACGGGGGAGCGATCGAACCTGCTTGAGGTCCACGCGGCGCTGAACGAGGCCCTCGACACGCCGCTGCCGGGCGGGCCGACGTTCGGCCCCGTGCGCGCCGGCGACGTCCGCGACTCGGTCGCCGACATCTCGCGGGCCCGCGAGACGCTCGGGTACGAGCCGATGGTCGGGCTGGCCGAGGGGCTGCGATCGACGATGGCCTGGGCTCGCACGAGCCCGCACTTCAAGGCGTAACCCCGAACGGCCGACCGCTACCATGCTCCCCGCACGAGCGACCGCCCCATGACCGATCTCCCCAACACAACCATGACGCCGCCGAGCGTGCTCGTGCTCACCAAGGACGAGGAGATCAACATCGAGCGCTGCCTCGAGGCGCTCTCGTTCAGCGATGACATCGTGGTGCTGGACTCGGGATCGAGCGACCGCACCGTCGAGCTGGCGCAGGGCTTCCCGAACGTGCGCGTGGTGCAGCGCCCATTCGACACCGAGTACAAGCAGCGCAACCACGGGCTCCACGAGATCGGCTTCAAGCACCCGTGGCTGTACATCTGCGACGCCGACGAGCGTGTGACCGAGACACTCCGCGACGAGATCCTCCGCGTCGTCAACGACGGGTCGCACGGCAAGGTCGCGTTCCGCCTGCGCTACAAGAATCAGTTCATGGGGCGTTGGATCAAGCGGTCGAGCGGCTGGCCGGTGTGGATCATCCGCCTCGTGCGCCCCGAGCGGGTGCGCTACGAGCAGCGCGAGACGAACGTGCACCCGATCGTCGACGGCGATCTGGGCGAGCTCGAGAACCAGTTCATCCACTACAGCTTCAACGCGGGGCTGCGGCGCTGGTTCATGAAGCACAACTTCTACAGCGACCGCGAGGCTGAGGAGGCCGCGAAGATCCGAGGCCGTGGGATCCCGCCGCTGAAGGACATCGTGCGCGGCGACCCGATCATGCGCCGCCGTGCGCTCAAGAACGCGAGCTTCTTCCTGATCGGGCGCCCGCTGTGGCGATTTCTGTACAGCTACATCCTCGGTCGCGGGTTCCTCGACGGGGTCGCGGGCTTCCAATACTGCTGCATGGTCTCGATGTACGAGTACTGGATCGAGCTGAAAACACGCGAGCGGCGGGCCAACTGGGACGACAAGACGCTCGCGCTCGGCCGCGCGTGGATGCGCCGGGAGTCGGCGAAGTGAGCGACACCTA
>JBCAXI010000113.1:0-8149 GCA_038534175.1 Planctomycetota bacterium
CTCGACGCCGCGTCGCGCATGGGCGTGCGCATGATCGGCCTCGACGCGTTCGCCTACCTCAACGACTGGGACGCGATCCCCTGGATGCTCCGGATGCGCGAGCGGCACCCGCGGATCAAGTTCGTCACCGAGGCCTCGTCGTCCGACCTCCTCCACCGGCACGCGCCGACCTGGATCGACAACCAGAACGCGCTCACCCGAAACCTGCTCGCCGACGCGCTCATGCCCGAGCACGAGACCTGGGTCGGCGTCCGGTTCGACATGGTCGAGCACCTGTACGGCGGCCCGCTCAACGAGACGCAGAAGCTCCTCGAGGTCCAGCGCGTCGCCAATCTCGGATACGTGCCCGTCGTGCAGTACGACATGACCATCCCCACGGGCCTCTCTGCTCGGAAGCCCTGACGGACTTGTTTCTCTGACGCGCGCTTCGGCGAACGCTACCGCGCCGCCCACTGCGCCCGCACGCCATCCTCGAACGTCGTGGCGGGTGCGTAGCCAAGCTCGGCACGGCTGCGGGTGAGGTCGGCCCACGTCTGCTCGACGTCGCCCATCTGTGCGGGAGCGTGCTCGATGTGCGCCGGCTGGCCGACCACGCGCGCGACGGTGTCGATCATCGCGTCGAGCCGCAGCGGCGTGTCGCTCCCGAGATTCCAGACGCGATACCCGTGCGTGTCGATCGCCCGGTAAGCCGCCAGCACGCCCGAGACGATGTCATCGACGTAGGTGTAGTCGCGGCTGGTCGCGCCATTACCGAACATCTGGATCGGCTGGCCCGACGCGATGAGGCGCAAGAACTTGCTAACCGCGAGATCGGGGCGTTGCCCGGGGCCGAAGACCGTGAAGAACCGGAGGCACGCGATCGGCGTGCCGTAGAGGTGGTGGTGCGTGGAGCACACGAGCTCCCCGGCGCGTTTCGTGGCGGCGTAAGGCGAGATGGGCTGGTTGACGTCGTCCAGCTCGGAGAAGGGCGTCTCTTTCTGGTTGCCGTAGACCGAGCTGGAGGAGGCAAAGAGCACCCGCGCCGCCCCACCGCGCCGGGCGGCCTCGAGCACGCTCGAGAGCCCCACGAGGTTCGCCATCGCGTACCCCGTGGGGTCCTCGAGGCTGGGACGCACGCCCGCCTTCGCCGCGAGATGGATCACGCCGGCCGGACGCTCGCGCTCGACGAGCGCGGTCATGGCCTCGGACTGGGTGATGTCGAGCTCGACGAAGAGCGCCTCGGCCTTGGCATCGGCCTGGGCGTCCCATCGACGCAGCGCGGCCTCCTTGGTCGCCCGCTCGTAAAACGGATCGAAGTTGTCCACGCCGATCACGCGCCGACCTTCGTCTCGCAGCGCCCGGCAAACATGAGAACCGATGAATCCGGCGGCTCCTGTCACGAGCACCGGGCCTGCGTCGTCCATGCGTGGCACTCCGAGCGATCGCCCCGGCGGGCGGGCCTTCGGCTACTTCGAAGGCTAGAGTAGATCCCCAGAACGTCTTCTATGACGCTCTCTTCGATCCGCCACTCGCCTGCTGGCCTTCCAAGAGCCTGGGAGTGGCCCGAAAAAGACAAGCAGGGCGCCATCGCTAGACAGCGCCCCGCTGGAGGAGAGAGAGATCTGATGGATGATACGGTTTCATAGGCGTTCCAGTTCACCCAAAGTGAATATTCAGCGAAGAAAACCTGACCGGCCGGGTTGACACAGCCCCCGGACGCCCGCTAGGCCCATCCAACCGCCCACTCGTGGTGGGGGTCGTTTCACCTAGGCTGTTGATTGCACGATCGACGGTGGAACCCGCCGACAACGGCTACTAGTCGCTGAAACGAGAGAAGTTACGCGGTGCGTCGCACGATTCTGCACCGCAAGCGACAGGTTCACCACCAAAGCGGAGCGCGGCCGCGGCCGCCTCGTTCGAAGCTTTGCTTGCGACTCAGTTTCGATTGGTGATTTCTGCGATCGTGGCCTCGCCGCGACGCACCTGACGCAACAACGCGCGCCGCTCCTCTTGGGTCATGTCGCGCAGCGCCACGAAGAAGTTGAGGCGAGCTTCGGGCGACAGCGCCTCGACCTCGGCCCGCACGCCCGCGGGCAGTCGCTCGAGCGCGCGCCGCATGCGTCCGTCCTCATCGGCCTCGGCTTTCTTGAATCGATCCCGCGCCTGCTCGCGGTACCGCTCCATCGTCTTCGCGTCGCGCTTCGACTCACGCTCGGTGCGGCGCGCGGCCAGCGCCCGTTCCACCACCTCGCGCTGCGGCGGGGTCAGCTCGGCCCAGATCGATCGCTGCGTGTCCGCCGGAGAAGGCGCTTTGGCGAGTAGTTGCAGCCTTGCCTCCATGCCCGCATCGGGCTTCCCGGGACGGGCGGGCGTCGTCGTCGAGCCGCCCTGCTTTTCCTTGCGCTTCGTGCGGTTTGGCTGATCGCGATCGTTCTTGGACCGAGCCTTGGAGTCCCTCGCCCGCTCGGGCGCTCGCTCGGTTGCCGGGTCCATCAATTGATCGCTTGACGTCCGGCTCGGGTTGGGCGCGGTCCTTCCTCGGCGCGGGCCGCCCATCTCGTCGAGGGCGTCCTTGTTCTGGTCACGGAAGCTGCGCTGCTCTTGCAAGAACGCCCGGTGCAGCTCAAAGATCTTGGTCTGCTGCTCGCGCGTCAGCCGCAGCGTCGTGTCGTCTTGGCGCCGAAGCGAGCGGACGGCGCCCATGAACTCGGCGTGCGGCACGCGGTCGGCCATCGCGCCGCGCTCGGGCTGCATGCCGCCGAACGTGTCGGGCGTGAGGGGTGCGGCGCTCCGCTCGACCGAAGGCCCGCGCAGCAGATCGGCATCGGACGCGGGCGCGTTCGAAGCGGGTGGTGCAGGGGGTGGGGTCGCCGGTGGCGCCGCTGGCGAGGGCGACTGGGCCAACGCGACTCCCGCGCAGCACATCGTCATCAACGCTCTCAGCCACGCACCATTCTTTTTGGCACCACACGTTGTTCGCGCCGACATCCTCGGGCCTCCTTGGTGTTGGCGGCGTGCCGCCGATCTGGAGTGTTCCAACGCCGAGCGTGGAGTGCCATTGCAACCCCTCATTCCGACCCCCGCCCTCGCCCCCCGAAACCCACGTAAGAAGGGCCGATAGGAGTCATCCGACTCCTACCATCCAGCGAACGCAGGGTCCCGCGTGCGAGCGCGGCGTCGGGCGCGTCGCGGCCGCATTGGGAGCGCCGAGCCGGTTGGAAACGGGGCGGCGAGGGAAAGGAACGGCGATGGGACTCACCAAATCGATCGTGACCAACGCGCTGCGCTCGGTGCCGGGGCCCTCGGGTGCCGATCTGGTGTCGGGTCGCCACGTGGAGTGGGTCGCGGCGTGCGACACGTACGCGAGCCTCAAGCTGTTCACGCCGCAGATCGAGGCGCCCGACGCGTACCAGGCGCTCGCGACCGACGCGACCAAGGCTGTCGCAGAGGCCGCCCATGGTGAGGGGATCGAGCTCACCAGCCTCACGATCGAGTTCGTGAATCAGTCCGGCGATGTGGTGCACGTCGCCAAGTACGCCCCGGGCGGCGAGCAGCCACCCAAGCCGCCGGTTCCACAAGCGCCCCCCCAACCCTCACAGCAGCGGCCCGAACAACAGCAAGAGGCGCCCGGGCATCGCCCCATCGGCGGGCTCTCTTCCAAGCAGCAGACTCCACAGGACACCGCGGGCCCGCTGCCCAACGTCAAGCATGTCATCGCGGTCGGCGCCGGCAAGGGCGGCGTGGGCAAGAGCACCGTCTCGGTGAATCTCGCGGTCGGGCTCGCGCGGCAAGGGCACGCCGTGGGCCTGCTCGACGCCGACATCTACGGGCCCAGCATGCCCACCATGCTCGGGCTCGGCGCCCTCGAGCAGAACGTCATGCAAGGCCAGCTCCAGCCCTTCCTCGTGCACGGCGTCAAGGCGATCACCGTCGGCAAGCTCGTCGATCCCGAGAAGCCCCTGATCTGGCGCGGGCCCATGGCCCACGGCGCCTTCAAGCAGCTCACCGAGCAGACCGACTGGGGCCACCTCGACTATCTCATCATCGATCTCCCGCCCGGCACGGGCGACATTCCGCTGACGATGGCGCAGATGCTTCAGCTGACGGGCGCGGTGATCGTGTGCACGCCGCAGAAGGTGGCGCAGGACGACGCGGTGCGTGCGCTGCGCATGTTCCAGCAGCTCGGCGTGGACATCCTGGGCGTCGTCGAGAACATGAGCTACTTCATCGGCGATGATGAGCGGGTCTACGACCTCTTCGGCCGCGGCGGCGCCGAGCTGATGGCGCAGCGACTGGGCGTGCCGTTCTTGGGCGCGATCCCGATCAACACGGCGCTGCGCAGCAACGGCGACAGCGGCGAGCCGCTGAAGAACTTCGACGCGGCCAAGGCCGGCGGCCCGGCGCTGCCCGAGTCGCTCGAGAAGGTCGCCCAGCACCTCGAGAGCCAGGTCAACCTCGCCGCGATGCGGCAAGGCTCGACCAAGCCCACGTTGACGATCAGTTGATACTTATTGTGCGACAAATCCGCCATCGACCGGCATTGCAACGCCGGTCATGAAGCTCGACTCGTCCGAGCAGAGGAAGAGCACGGCGTTGGTGATCTCGTGCGGCTTGCCGAGGCGCCCAATCGGGTGGTAGGCGACCAGGGCGTCGGGTTGGCCGCCGGCAAAGCGGTCCAGCAGTTCGGTCTCCACGCCGCCGGGGCAAACGGCGTTGACACGAACACCCTGCGGCGCCAACTCGAGCGCGACGGACTTGGTCAAGCCGAGCACCGCGTGCTTGGTGCTGATGTACATGCCGGCGCCGGCCATGCCGATGAGCCCGGCGACCGATGAGTTGTTCACGATCGCGCCCCCGCCCGACTTGAGCAGCGCTGGGACCTGGTGCTTCATGCTCAGGATGACGCCGAGCACGTTGATGTCGAAGAGCTTGCGGTAGTTGTCGCTCGTGAAATCGGCGACCATCTGCGTCTGGCCCTCGGTGCCCGCGTTGTTGAACGCCGCGTGCAGCCCGCCGAAGGTCTCGACCGCGGCGCTCACGGCTGAGGCGACGTGCGCCTCGTCCGTCACGTCGCCCTGCACGAACAACGCCTTGCCTCCGGCGGCCTCGATCTCCGCCTTGAGGCTCTCGCCCTCGGCCTGTCGTCGGCCGGTAAAGACGACGCTCGCGCCCTCACGGGCGAAGGCGAGGGCCGAGTCGCGGCCGATACCGCTCGTGGCGCCCGTGACCAGGGCGACTTTGCCATCGAAACGCGTGCTCTGGGTGGTCATGGAGATCTCCCGGGGTGGGTGCGTGTGGGCCGTGATCGGTCGCGGGAAACGCGCCACGGCGCCTCGTTGTTCCTCCCGCCGTGCGCGTTTACGCGGTCTTCACACGATGTGGACCGATCGCCGGCGACGACCCGCCGTAGCCTCAACGCGGAAACCAAGAGCTGGGAGGCGCCGATGCCTGGCAAGCCGATCGTCATCATCCACGGCTGGAGCGACCACAGTGGTAACTTCGAGCTGCTCGCTCAGCATCTCTCCGAGCGGCTTGGCCGACCGGTCTCGATGCTGAGGCTCGCCGACTGGCTCAGTCTCGATGATGAGGTCACCTATGACGACCTCGTCGACGAGCTCGATCGCGAGTGGGCGGCTCACGGCCTGCCGAGAAGGGGACGCAAGACCGACGTCGTGCTGCACAGCACCGGGGCCTTGCTCGTGCGGCAATGGATGGTTGAGCGATGCGACGCGACGAGCCCGCCGATCCATCGTCTGCTGATGCTGGCGCCGGCGAACTTCGGCTCCGCGCTCGCGCACCACGGCGCCTCGGTCGCGGGGCGCGCGAAGATCGGATTCCAATCGGCGATCGGCAAAAAGAAAGGCGATGTGCGTCGCGCGTTCGAGCCGGGCGAGCGGCTGCTCGATGGGCTCGAGCTCGCCTCATCGCACACGTGGGATCTGGCGATGCGTGATCGCTTCGACGACTCGGCGAGGTTCTACGAGCCGGGCCGGGTGCTGTGCACCACGCTGTCCGGCAACGAGGGCAACGTGCTGCTCGCTGCCGAGTTCGACGGGTCTGACGGTGTCGTTCGCACGGCCGCGGCCAATCTGGAGTGCGACCACGCGCGGGTCGACTTCACCGCGCCGCCGGACCGCCCGGGGGGGCCTCGCTTCGGAAAGGGGCCGATCCCGCGGAAGGACCTTCCGCTGCGACGCGTCGGGTCGTCGGGCCGTACCGCGTTCCGTGTGATCAACGGATTCCGCCACGGCGATGTCGTGCTGAACGATCGGACGCTCGACGATCGGGTGCGGGGCGAGGGGCCGCGCGAGCTGCGTGTCAGCCAGCTCGACCTGCTCGAGCTGATGGCCAAGGCGTTGAGTGTCACCGACGCGCGGTTCGACGCGTGGGCCAACGCGTGCGATCGAGCGACCGCCGAGCTGACCCGGGAGCTCGACACCCATCGCGACGACGAGGTGCACGGGCACCTCAATCTCGTCGTCCGCGTGCGCAACCAGTACGACCAGCCCGTGCGCGATTACTTTCTCGAGATCTGGGACGACGACGAGCTCAACAAGGACGGCTCGTTCAAGAAGGGCAGGCGTGGGCGGGATACGTCCCTGACGCGACGGTTCCAGCGCGACGTGCTCGACGACGTCCACGCCTACGGCGGCGATCCCAGCATGCGCTGCTTCCACATCGACTGCGCGGTCTTCCGGCGCGAGCTGAAGCCGAGGCTCAAGCACGGTCTGAGCATGAGCCTCACGGCGACGCCGATGCTCGATCGGCGCGCGTGGAAGCCAGGGGGCGGCCCGCGAAAGGGACACACGCGCGACGGCTTCGAGCAGGTGGGCTACTACACGCTCGAGCCGGAGGACATCGATCGCGTGCTGATTCCCAACGAGCAGCTCGACGACGTGTTCGGGGCGCACCGCACGCTGTTGCTGGACCTGCGTCTGGAGCGGTGCCAGATGCCCGACGTCGTGCGGATCAGCTAGCGCGGTGGGCGCCGCGGGCGTCGTTGACGAGCCGCACCGCCTCGGCGATCGCGGTGTCCAGGTCCTCGTTGACCAGAAAGTGGTCGTACGCCCCGCAGCGGTGGGCCTCTTCCATCTCGCGCTGCGCCTCGGCGAACCGACGCAGGATGGCGTCTTCGCTCTCGCGTTTGCGATCGCGCAGGCGTTGCAGCAGCGTCTCGGGTGAGGGCGGCATGATGAAGATGCCCAGCGCGTCGGGCCGCTTGGCCTTGATCTGCTTGGCGCCCTCGACGTCGATCTCGAGGATGACGACGCGCCCGCGTCGGAGCTGCTCGTCCACCCACGGTCCGCGCGTGCCGTAGCGCTTGTCGAACACGTCGGCCCACTCGAGCAGCTCGCCCGCGGCGACGTACCGATCGAACTCGGCGTCGCTGACAAAGTGATAGTCCACACCCTCGACATCGGCGTTGGTCATGGCGCGGGTGGTCACGGAAACACTGAAGACGGCGCCGCGAACCGCGCGCTCGACCCCGCGCGTGATCGTGGTCTTGCCGACGCCGCTTGGCCCGCTGAACGTGACCAGCAGCCCGTCGTCCGTGTCGGTGGGCAGGCGGTGGGTGTCGCTGTCGTGGTTGGTCTGGGTCATGCGCCGGCCTGTGGATGGATCAGGAGTTGCTCGAGCACCGCCATGCGCACCGCGACGCCCGCGGTGACCTGTCGACGAACAAGGCAGCGCAAGTGATCGACCGTGCCATCGACCTCGCCATCGAGCACGGCCTGATCGATCTCCAACCCCGGGTTCGCCGGGCCCGGATGCATGACGATGGTTCCGGCGGGCAGGCGACGCGCGCGATCGAGCGTCAGGCCGAACGCCTCGCGATAGGCGATCGACGAGCCAACGCCCGCCGATCGCTCGAACTGCACGCGCAGGGTTTGGATCGCGGTCGGCCGATCGTCACTCAGTATCGCGTCGAGATCGTGCGCGATGCGCACGCCCGGCGCGAGCGCTTCGAGCGACGCGGGGGCCAAGCCTCGCGGCCCAACGAGCGTCACGCGCGCACCAAGCGACGTCAACGCGTACACATCGGACCGCGCCACGCGCGAGTTGGCGAGATCGCCCACGATCGCGACGTGCGCGCCCGTCAGATCGAACGCGGTCGTGTCACCCAGCGCCTCGGCGAGCGCGAGCGCGTCGAGCTCGGCCGGCGGGCGCG
>JBCAXI010000114.1:0-8108 GCA_038534175.1 Planctomycetota bacterium
TCGATCGTTGCCGACTCCATCGACCAGCTCTTCCCACCCCGCACGCCAGCCGCCTCGTTGCCACCTAACAGGCGTTGGCGATACCGAGTCCCCCTGCTGTGTCTGTCGTTCGTTCCGATCGCGGGCCAGTCGCTGAGCTTCAAGCAGGCCCAGCTGTACTACACCATTGCCGGGGCCGCGTTCATTCCATTGCTCACGCTCGCGGTGCTGCTGCTCACCACACGGCGCGCTTGGATGCGAGGTCGCCACGTGAGCGGGCCCATCGTGACGATCCTGCTGGTGCTCGCGTTGCTCGCCGCGGTGCTTTTCGCCGCGGAGAGCGTCCGGCGCAGCGTGTCCTAGACTCCGCGCATGCTCAGACGAACGCTCCTAACGCTCGTGTTCACGGCCTGTCTGACGACCCGTGCGCCGGCGCAGACCACCGAGACGCTGCCCGAGCCGCCGCGCGAGTTTCGCGCGATGTGGGTCGCCACGGTCAAGAACATCGACTGGCCGAACGCCGAGGACCGCGACTCGCCCTCTCGCATGCGGGCACACATGCATCGCCTGCTCGACACCGCCGAGCAACTCAATATGCACGCCGTGCTATTCCAGGCGCGGCCGACCGCCGACGCGCTGTACGCGTCCGACTTAGAGCCATGGTCGGAGTGGCTTACCGGCGCCCAGGGCCGCGCGCCCAATGGGCTCTACGACCCTCTCGCCGAGTGGACCGAGGCGTGTCACGAGCGAGGGCTCGAGCTGCACGTGTGGCTGAATCCCTATCGAGCCCGCCACCGCGATGCAAAGACGCCAATGGCGGCGCCGCACCTCGCGATCCGGCGCCCCGACCTCGTGCACACTCACGGCGACTACCAGTGGATCGACCCGGGTGAGCCCGACGCGAAGGAGCACGTCATGCGCATCATGCGAGATGTCGTGACGCGATACGACGTCGATGGCCTCGTGTTCGACGACTACTTCTATCCGTACCCCGTTGACGGCGTCGAGTTCCCAGATCACCGAGCGTGGTCGGTATACCAACGATCAGGTGGCGATCTGACTCGCGCGGACTGGCGAAGGCGGAACGTTGATCGGCTCATCACGCGCATGCGCAAGGAGCTCCGCGCTATCCGCCCCGATCTCATCATCGGAGTAAGCCCGTTTGGAATCTGGCGGCCGAACAACCCACCCGGCGTGATCGGCTTCGACGCCTACGACAAGCTCTACGCCGACGCGCGGCGTTGGCTGCGCGAGGGTTGGATCGACTACCTCGCGCCGCAGTTGTACTGGCCCATCGATTCCAAGGGTCAGCCCTTCGAGCCGCTCCTGGTGTGGTGGGAGCGTCAGAACACCGCGGGACGCCGGGTCTATGTCGCCCAATACACCTCACGCATCCGACCCGAGGGCGAGGCCACGCAATGGGAGCCCGCCGAGATCATCGAGCAGATCAAGGTCATGCGTCACCGCAGCAAGGCGCCGGGCCAGATCCACTTCTCTGCCATCGCCCTTGAGCACAACCACCGAGGCGTCGCCGACGCGTTGCGCAAGGGCCCCTACCGCACTCGATCGCTTCCACCCCGCATCGAATCGGCGGACCTGCCGGCACTCGCAGCGCCGAACGTGACGCTGGCGAACGACTCGGCACTCGTGCGCGCCGAGTGGACCGTTGAGGGCGACGTACGACAGTGGGTTGTGTGGAGTCGGCGTGCGGGCGACTGGTCGGTGCAGGTGTTGCCCTTGCGTGACCGCTCGATCGCGTTGTCGCGAGAGATCAACGGTCGCGCACTCGAGGCGCTCGCCGTGGCCGCCGTGGGTCCCGGCGGCTCGGACGGGCCTCCGCGGATCGTGCGGTTGGATTGATTGCCTCGCTTTCGACCTCGGCGTCCGCTACACTGACTTTAGAAGTGACCACTCCAACCTGGGTCGGATTCGCGTTTCAGGCGCCCGGCTCGACGCCGCCGGAGGCCGCCTTGACCGATTCCACGCCCACGTCCAACGCCAGCAACACGGGTTCCCAGTCGCAGGGCGCGCGCGACAAGTCCTTCAAGCTATCGCTCCTGCAATCAAACGAGCCGCCCATCCGCCGGACCGAACGGGCCGATAAGGCCCGCGTGAAGTACATCCGCAAGGTCTCGCAGATTGAGAACATCCCCGAGGATCAGCGAGAAATCCTCGAGCGGGTCTCCCAGCGGTACGTATTCCGCGCGAACGACTACTACCTGGGCCTGATCGATTGGAACGACCCGAGCGACCCCATCCGCCAGCTGATCGTGCCGCGCGAGGAAGAGCTCAAGGATTGGGGCGAGCTCGACGCCTCGAACGAGGCCGCCAACACCGTCACGCCCGGCGTGCAGCACAAGTACAAGGACACCTGTCTGCTGCTGTGCAACGAGGTCTGCGGGGCCTACTGCCGCTACTGCTTCCGCAAGCGTCTGTTCATGGACGACAACGAGGAGGTCACCAAGGACGTCAGCGAGGGCGTCGCGTACATCCGCAAGCACCCCGAGATCACCGACGTGCTGCTCACCGGCGGCGACCCGCTGATCATGTCCACCCGGCGCCTCCGCGAGATCATCGCCGAGCTCCGCAAGATCCCGCACGTGCGCACGATCCGCATCGGCTCGAAAATGCCGGCTTTCAATCCGTACCGCATCCTCGACGACGAAGACCTGCAGGAGATGTTCTGGCGCTACAGCCGACCCGACGGCCGCATCTACCTCATGTGCCACTTCGACCACCCGCGTGAGTTCACGCCGCCGGCGATCGATGGCATCCGCCAGCTGCTGCGGCTCGGCGTGATGTGCGTCAACCAGTGCCCACTCGTCAAGGGCGTGAACGACGACGCCGAGACGCTCCGAGCGCTGTTCGAGACCTGCACCGACGTTGGCTGTCCGCAGTACTACCTCTTCCAGGGCCGGCCCACCGCGGGCAACGAGCCGTATGAGACGCCGATCGTGCGCGGGTGGCAGCTCTTCAGCGAGGCCAAACGGCGCGCCAGCGGACTCTCTCGCCGAGCGCGCTTCAGCATGTCGCACGCGTCGGGCAAGGTCGAGATCTGTGGCGTCGATGACGCGCACATCTACCTCCGATACCACCGCGCCAAGAAAGAGGCCGACGAGAACCGCTTCCTGGTCGCCAAGCGCGACGACGAGGCGTACTGGCTCGACCAGCTCGAGATCGTCAACTGATCAGACGGCCGCGGAGCGGATCGTTTCCCACAGCTTCTCGAGGCGCTTCGCGGACACCTTCGCCGCGACGCCCAGCTCCTGCGCGAACAGCTGCACGCGGTACTCCTCGATGAGCCACCGCAGCTCGTCCAGCGCCTCTGGGCGACCCTCGCGCGTCTCAAAGAACGCCGCGCCGGTCCGACGGGCCTGCTCGAATCGTGCGATCTCGCGCGTGAGGTCCGCGTCTCGATCGAGGCCGCGGTTGCGAAGCTTCTCGAACCGCACACGGACCGCCCGCAGATACCGTCCGTAGCTCGTCAGCCAACGCCACGGCGTGGCGGTCAGAAACCCCGGCGTCACCAGCCCGGCGAGCTGGCGACGCGCGTCGTCGGCGGCGGGCATCCAGTCTGGCGGCAGGTCCGCCGCAAGACCATGCGCCACGGCTTGGTATTCCGCCAGCAGCGGCTCCACCACGCTCAGGACCTCGCCCGTTGCGTCACCGAGCCGCTTCCAGCCGTCATCGAGCCGGACCTCGAACATCGCTCCCGTGCGCACGAACGGCCACTCGCCGATGAACGCCCGGTCGGCGACCAGCGTCACGATCTCCCACTTCAGCTCGTCGATCGATCCCACGGTCGTGTATTGCAGACCGAGCCGCTCGATGCCGGGGATGTGCTCAGCGCGGTACTTCATCTCCTCGTGCAAATGCAGCATGAATAAACGCCGCAGCCCACGCCGCATCGCCTCATCGCGCACGTGGGACGACTCCATGAGCCGCAGACCCACCGCCTCGCCCTGGTCGATGACCGCGGGGTACCCGAGAAGCTTGAGCCCGCCTCGCTCGACCTCGACACGCTCGGGAACCTCGCCGAATGTCCAATCGGTCAGGCCTTCCCGGATCCACTCGTGCCGGTCAACACCGGCCAACCGCCCTCGCATTTCGGCGCCGATGGTTCGGCGGATCGCGTGCAGATCGCGCCCGTGCGCCACGACCTCGCCATCCCGATCGACGACGCGGTAGTGCATGCGGAGGTGCGCGGGCAGCGCGTCGCGCCGCCACGCGTCGCGCGGGATGGTCTCGCCGGTCTCGCGTTGGGCTCGATCGGTCATCACGCTGATGAGATCGTCTTCGGCAAACTCGACGCTCCCGAGCAGCTCCTCGGCGAACGCGGACGCCGGGCCGAACAAGCGTCGGTACGCCTTGGGCAGGCCTCTGATGAGCTCGACGATCTTGTCCCGAGCGAGCCCGGGCACGAGCCACTCCATCCGCCGCTCGTCGATGATCGTGATCGCGTCCACCGGCGCGATGACCGTGACGCCATCGTCGTCGGCGCCGTGCTCCATGCGGTAGTCGAGCGGCAGCGATCGCCCCCCCACGTCGATCACGTCAGGGAAGTCGTCGAGCGAGCCCAGGCGACCGTCGTCGCGGATCAGGTCGTCGCGGGTCATGTAGAGCGTGCGCTCATCCTCGGCGCTCGTTCGCTTGACCCAGCGGTCCAGCCGCTGAGTGGTGCAGACCTCATCGCCTAGCCGACGGTCGTAGAACTCGAAGATGCGTTCTTTCTCAACCAACAGGTCCGCCTGACGCTTGCGCGCTTCCAACTCACGGACTTGCTCGACGAGGCTCTCGTTGTGCGCAAGGAACCCGTGGCGGGTCGCGGCCTCGCCCTCGACGAGTCCGTGCAGGATGAACAACTCGCGGCTGCGCTCCGGATCGACGCCCCCGAAGTGGACCATGCGCTTGGGCGCGAGGTCAAGCCCGAACAGCGAGACCTTCTCGTCCGCCATGACGCGGCCGCGGTCCTTGTCCCACCGTGGGTTGGTGTGCGATCGCTTGACGAGATCACCCGCGACGCGCTCGGCCCACTCCGGCTGGATCCGAGCGCACAACCTCGCCCATAGCTTCGTTGTGCGCACGAGCTCGCCCGCCATGATCCACTTTGGACGGCTCTTGAACAGGCCCGACGAGGGATGGATCGCGAACCGCGTGCTGTGCACGCCCTTGTACTCGCTCGACTTGTGCTCCGAGCTCTTCTCGCGAGCGCGGTGCCCGATGCCCGTGAGCAGACCGGTCAGCAGCGCCGTGTGGATGCGCTCGTACGACTCGTGCTCAGCGTCGATGTTCACGCCGAGCTCTGGACCCTCTCGAAGCCCCAGCTCTCTCGCGAGGTCCTTGAGCTGGCGGTACGTGTCCGACCACTCGCGCATGCGCATGAACGACAAGAAGTTCTGCGTGCACGCCTTGCGGAGGCGGCTGGAGCTGAGCTTGGCCTTCTGCTCGTGGTAGAAGCCCCACAGCTTGATCAACCCGAGAAAGTCCGAGTCCTCATGCACGAACTGGGCGTGGGCCTCGTCCGCGGCGTCCTGCTGCTCGGCTGGGCGCTCGCGCGGGTCCTGGATCGACAACGCCGACGCGAGCACGAGCGCCTCGTGCAGACACCCCTCCTCGTCGCCGGCGATCACCAGGCGACCCACACGCGGATCCACCGGCAGCTTGGCGAGCTTCCACCCCAGGTCGGTCAGCTCGTTGGTCTCGTTCATCGCTCCGAGCTCGGTGAGCGTGTCGATGCCATCGCGGATCATGCGACCATCGGGCGCGTCGATGAACGGGAAGTCTTCCACGGCGCCGAGCTTGAGCGACTTCATGCGCAGGATCGCGCTGGCCAGGTTCGTGCGCAGAATCTCGGGGGGCGTGAACTCGTCGCGCTGCAGATAGTCGTCCTCACCAAAGAGGCGGATGCACACGCCCGGGCCGATGCGCCCGCACCGTCCGGCGCGCTGATTCGCCGAGGCCTGGCTGATCGCCTCGATCGGGAGCCGCTGGATCCGCGTGCGTGGGCTGTATCGGCTGATGCGGGCCTCGCCCGTGTCGATGACGTACCGGATGCCCGGCACCGTGAGCGAGGTCTCTGCGACGTTCGTCGCGAGCACGATCCGCCGTCCGCGATGCGGAGCGAACACCTTGCGCTGCTCGGCCGTGCTGAGGCGTGCGTAAAGCGGCACGATCTCGAGCTCCTGGCCCCGGCCGGCCTCCGGGTGCGCCTTGCGCAGCTCGCGTGCGGCGATGCGGATCTCGCGCTCGCCGGACAGGAAGATCAGGGCGTCACCGTGGCCGCTGGCGGCGCACTCGTCCGCGGCCTCGACGATCGCATCAACCATCGAGAGATCCTCATCCTCCCGGCCCACGCGCGGGCGATATCGGATCTCTACCGGATAGGTGCGCCCGCTCACCTCGATGATGGGCGCCGGCCGCACCACACCCGCTTCGTCCGGCAGCGCGAAGTGCGCCGCGAATCGCTCCGGGTCGATCGTGGCCGAGGTCACGATCACCTTGAGATCCCGGCGGACTTCGAGCAGCCGGCGCAGGTAGCCGAGCAGAAAGTCGATGTTGAGCGATCGTTCGTGCGCCTCGTCAATAATGATGGTGTCGTACTGGTAGAGGCGGCGGTCGCCCTGGGTCTCGGCGAGCAAGATGCCATCGGTCATCAGCTTGACGAGCGTGTCCGATCCGGTCTGATCACCGAAGCGCACCTTGGCGCCGACGACGCCGCCGACCCGCGCGCCCATCTCTGACGCCACGCGATCGGCGACGCTTCGCGCGGCGATTCGCCGCGGCTGGGTGTGCCCGATCATGCCGCGGCGGCCCCGGCCCAGCTCGAGACAGATCTTCGGCAGCTGCGTTGTTTTTCCCGAGCCGGTCTCGCCACAGAGGATGACCACCGGGTGATCACGAATCGCCTCGGCGATCTCATCACGGCGCTCGCTCACGGGTAGCTCGGGCGGGTAGTCGAGCTTCGGTCGAGCCCGCCGGCGCTCGGCCAGACGCTCCGTGGCCCGTTCGGACTGCTCGATCAGCCGCGTCAGTTTCTCGCTGCTTGGATTAGTGCCGAGCCGCTTGAGCTGTCGGCGTAGCTTGGCCTCGTCGGCGATCGTGCATTCAGTCAATCGGCGACGGACGCGTCTGATCTGATCCGCTGCGGCTTGGTGACGCGTTGAGTTCCCCCGGTCGGACATGCAACGAAGACTCTAGGGTGCCGCCGGCGCCTCCGCTCGGAGCGTGTCGGTCGCCGCGTCCCAGGTGAGCGGGCCGGGCAGGCCATCGAGCACGGGCCCCTGCCAGGCGCCTTTCGCCAATTGCGTCGCGATCTCCAGCAGCTCGTCTCTCCCGGCGCGGATGCCCGCGAGCGTGGGGATGGCGTACACGCTCGGGCGAGCTCCGATGCCGTGGTGGGTGGACCGATCGTGCTTCTCGACCCGCATGCCCGTCCACGTGACGCGGTAGCCGCCGACCGTGGTCACCACGTTCACGTTGCCGTTGGTGCCGGCCGTGGGCTGGCCGACGATCTCACCCAGATCGAGCGCCTCGACGATGCCCATGATGCTCTCGGCGTAGCTGATCGCCGAGCCATCGGTGATGAACACGACGCGGCCGCCGATGGTCGGCTTGCGGGGCCGGAGGTTCCAGCGGCTCTCGGCGAAGATCACGTCGGCGTCGTCCGGGCTGGATCGCACGGGCACGCGCCACCAGGCGCTATGGACGCGCTCGGTGGAGAGGTGCTGCACGAGTCGGCGGGCCCCGCTGTCGGGGTAGCCGCGAAGGTCGAACACCACGCCGTCCATCTTGGCCATGGTGCGCAACTCGGACCGCAGATCACCCGAGGTGGCGCCGCGGAGATCGAAGTACATCACCCCGGGCGCCAGCGAGGCGCCGGTGTGTGCGGTTGGGCGCCGGACCGGCGTGGCTCGCGGATGACCCGGTGTTCTCGTCGGCATCTCGATCGTGACGATCTCTTTGTCGGTCCGCACGCGCAATTCGACGACGTTGACCTTCGTGCGCCGGAGCTCTTGGAGCAGGCGCGTTCGCGTCCATCCGGGCGTGGAGCTGGCGATTATGGGCGTGCGTTCGGCGATGTACTGATCGATTGGGATGCCATTGATCGCCTCGATCACGCCGCCCGCTGG
>JBCAXI010000115.1:0-8062 GCA_038534175.1 Planctomycetota bacterium
CCCGGATCTGCACGCCGTCGGTGATCGACAGCTCGCCCTGCGTCAGCGTGATCGTGCTACCGGCCAGGCCCGCGGCGAACGTGATGGTGTCGTCGGACGCGCCGTTGTCGTTCGCGAGAACGATCGCCTCGCGCAGCGTTGTCAGCCCGTCGTTCGCGGTCAGGTCGGTCGGCGAGTCGACGACAAAGGCTGCCAGCAGCTTTCGGCACTCGAGCTGGTCGAACATCTCCGGGCCGCGTCCCGCCCGCTCAT
The DNA here is from genome assembly GCA_038534175.1 of Planctomycetota bacterium. Lineage (GTDB taxonomy): Bacteria > Planctomycetota > Phycisphaerae > Phycisphaerales > UBA1924 > JBCBZM01. The sequence continues at coordinate 253 of JBCAXI010000115.1, forward strand.
GCACCGACTTGGCAGACCGACCACGAAGCCCAAACCGATGAAAGGCGCCACGAAGCATGCTGTTCCTCTTTTGTTTGTCTATTGGGCCGAAGCCCGATTCCACTCTCTGAGATGTGTCGAAAGACCCCATTTCAAGATGCCTCACATTACCGTGCGCCGCCGGGGAATCGCCCAAGATCTTGCCAGACCCGGGAGGAATCTGCCCCCGGTTCGGTTTGTTCGAGCCGGAACATGGCGCCCTGGGCAAGCTGGGTGTCGATAGGGCTGGGTGTACACGGGCGTGACGTCGCCCCGGGGCGGCCGGCTCTAACCTCTCACCATCGCGCGTCCTGGCCACACGCCCCCTCGGACCGGACGCTCCTGGAAAGGACACCATGACCGACGCCACCCCGCCCGCGAACCCCGAGGCCGCCATCGAGCGCGTCCGCGACGCGTACTACAAGCTCAAAGCCGAGATCCACAAGGTCATCGTGGGCCAGGACGAGGTGGTCGACCAGATGCTCATGGCGGTGTTCTGCCGCGGGCACGCGGTGGTGGTGGGGGTGCCAGGGCTCGCCAAGACGCTGCTGATCTCCACGATCTCGCGCACGCTCAGCCTTGAGTTCAGCCGCATCCAGTTCACGCCCGACCTGATGCCCAGCGATATCACCGGCACCGAGGTCATCCAGGAAGACCGGGGCACGGGCCATCGCGAGCTGACCTTCGTGCAGGGCCCGGTGTTCGCCAATGTCATCCTCGCCGACGAGATCAACCGCACGCCGCCCAAGACCCAGGCCGCCCTGCTCGAGGCGATGCAGGAGCGCCAGGTCACCAGCGGCGGGCAGCGTCGCCCGCTGCCCAGCCCATTCTTCGTCCTCGCGACCCAGAACCCGATCGAGCAAGAGGGCACCTACCCCCTGCCCGAGGCCCAGCTCGACCGGTTCATGTTCCAGATCCTCATCGAGTACCCGGGTGAGGAAGAGGAGTTGGAGATTGTCCGCCGATCGACCACCAAGGCCGACGTGCACATCGACCCGGTGCTCGACGCCGACGGCATCACCGAGATCCAGCAGCTGGTCACGCGGACACCGGTCGCCGACCATGTGATTCGGTACGCGCTGCGCCTGGTGCGTTCGACGCGCATCCGCGAGGTTGGCGGCGAGGAGAAGCCATCGGTGGTCCGCGACTATGTCTCGTGGGGCGCGGGCCCGCGAGCGAGCGAGAATCTGGTGCTGGCGGCCAAGGCCAAGGCGATGCTCGCGGGCTCGCCGCACGTGACGCCCGAGCACATCCGCGCGGTGGCGCCCCCGGTCCTCCGCCACCGCATCCTGACGAACTACAACGCCGAGGCCGACCAGGTCACGCCCGATGACATCATCCGCGGGCTGCTCGAGGCGGTCCAGGTCGACGCCTCGGACGACGCGACTCGGCGAGAGCTAGACGCCGTCAGCCGCGGCTAGATCGCGCCACGAACCGCCTCGGCAGGCCCAGAACCACCTTTTTAGGGTGATCGCGGAATGTTTCGGCGCGATCCTTTCGTTTAGAACCTTTCAAAGGATATCATGCCGTGGAAATGCGATATCGTGGGCTGAGAGCCACGATGGGATGACTCGTCACGCTGGCTTGGGCATCCGGGCAACACGCCAGCTGCGCTGGTTGCTGTGCAGCGATGGAAGGACCCGCACCATGCTCTCTCAAACCGCCGAGTACGCCCTGCGAGCCATGGCCATCTTGGCCTACTCACCCGACGAGCTGGTCCCCACGCCCAAGCTGGCCGAGGAGACCAAGGTCCCGTCGAACTACCTCGCCAAGGTCCTGCAGCTGCTGGCCGGCGACGGGCTGATCATCGGGCGTCGCGGCGTGGGCGGGGGCTACCGCCTGGCTCGACCCGCCGGCGAGATCAGCATGCTCAAAGTCGTCAACGCGGTCGAGTCCGTCGAGCGCATCTGCAGCTGCCCGCTGGAACTCCCCAACCACACCGGCGCCCTGTGCCCGCTGCACCACAAGCTCGACGAGGCGATCGCCGCAGTCCAGAAGGTCTTCGGCGACACCAGTCTCCAAGACCTCATCTCCGACCCCGAGTCGCCCCGGCCCCTCTGCAACGTCGATCCCTTCGCCGATATGGCCGACGTCACCATCAGCGCCGCGGCCCACGCCAACGGCAACGGCACGAACCACGGCAACGGCGTCCCGCCGCAGGCCTGAGCCCCGCCGCACCCACGCCACCCCGCCGCACCCACCCCACCCGGCCCGGCCCGGCCCCCAACGGCACACCGAAACCCCGAACGCCGTGGCGATCCGAACGTCACGGATGTTTTTCCATTTTTCCACCTCGGAATGATGTCGATGTTCCCGCGTGTTTCGCGTCTAGGTTGGCGGCGTGTTCGAAGCCCACTCCAGCACTCCGCGACACCTCGAGATCTCTCTCTCTCACGGCGGGCGTCCGACATACCGGGCGCCCGCTGTCGCATCCGCGACGCCCGACGCCACGCCAGGCCGCTAACGTCCTGCCATGAACGCCGAATCCACGCCCCGCACCGAGCCCGCCAACCCGAGCCAGGCCGATCAGCAACAGGCCTCGCACACGCTCCAAGAGCTCGAGACCCAGCGCCGAGCCAACCGCGACGCGATCGCCGAGCTCGGCCTCGATCCCTATGGCGGGCGCAGCGACGACCTCCGCTCCCTCGCCGACGCCCACGCAAGCTATGACGAGCCCGCCGACGTCGAGCACCAAGAAAGGGGCAAAGAGGAGGGCTTCAACGATCAACGCCCGGTCGTGCGCGTCGCGGGACGCGTCATGCTGCATCGCGATGGCGGCAAGCTCGTCTGGATGAACCTCCGCGACGCGTCGGGTGATCTCCAGATCGCGGTGAGCAAGAAGGACTGCGACGAGCTCGGATTCGCGCTGGCCAAGAAGACCGACCTGTCCGACGTCGTCATCGCCGAGGGCCCGCTCATGCGCACGCGCAAGGGCGAGGTCACGGTCTGGGCCTCGTCGCTGCGCCCCGCAAGCAAGAGCCTCACGCCCCCGCCAGAGAAGCACGCCGGCCTGCAGGACGTCGAGACGCGCTACCGCCAGCGCTACGTCGACCTGTGGGCCAATCCCGAGACGATGAAGGTCTTCCAGCTGCGGTCGGCGGTCGTCGCGGCGATCCGCGCGCACCTCGCGTCGATCGGCTTCGTCGAGGTCGAGACGCCGATGCTGCAGGCCCAGGCCGGCGGTGCCGCGGCTCGACCCTTCATGACCCACCTCAACGCGCTCGACATCGACCTCTCGCTGCGCATCGCGCCCGAGCTCTATCTCAAGCGTCTGCTCGTCGGAGGCCTGCCCAAGGTCTTCGAGATCAACCGAAACTTCCGCAACGAGGGCGTGGATCGCAGCCACAACCCCGAGTTCACCATGCTCGAGCTCTACGACGCGCACGGGAACGTCGAGACGGTCATGGCGATCACCGAGGGTGTCGTGCGCGCCGCCGCGCAAGCCGCCTCGTGTTGTGAAGCGGGCGGCGACGACCTTGCGCTGCCCTTCGGCGAGCTGCGGATCGACTACGGCGCGCCCTTCGACCGCGTGACGTACGCCGAGCTGTTCGAGCGCGGGCTTGGTTTCGAGATGACCGACGAGGCCAAGCTGCTCGAGGCCGCGGGCAAGCACCGCGTGAAGACCAAGAACGAGAAGGGCGAGTCGCTCGACCCGATCTTTATTGCGAATGAACTGTTCGAGGACGTCGCCGAGCCGAGTCTGGATCCGGCGCGCCCCACGTGGATCATGGAGTACCCCGCGGCGCTCAGCCCGCTCACACGCCCGAAGAAGGACGACCCGAGCGTCGCCGAACGCTCGGACCTGTTCATCGCCGGCATGGAGATCGGCCCGCACTACACCGAGCTGAACGACCCCGATATCCAAGCGGCGAGGTTCCGCGAGCAGCTCGCGGGCGCCGATGACGAGGAGCAGACCTTCCGCAGCTTCGACGAGGACTTCATCCAGGCGCTCAAGGTGGGCATGCCCCCCGCCGGCGGCATGGGCCTCGGCATCGATCGCCTCGTGATGCTGCTGGCGAACCAGCCGAGCATCCGCGACGTGCTGCTGTTCCCGTTCATGCGGCCTTTGGGATAGGCACTCGGCACTGGCTTTCGCTCGCAAGCGAGCGCTCCATGCCCAATGCCCAATGCCCAGTGCCTAGTGCCTAGTGCCTACTTGCGGAACATGCCCTCGAGCAGGTTCTGGCGCTGGCTCTCGTCGAGGTGCTGGATAATGAGGCCCGTCGCCTGGCGGCGCTCCTTGGCGTCATTAGCGCTGGCCGCACTCTTGAGGCGGGTCACGAGCGGCTCGATTGTGGATCGCTGCTCATCGCTGAGGCCCAGGCTCTCGAGACCGCCGCCACTGACGAACGCGGGCATCGCCTGGGCGATCTCGGTGTAGCTGTTCATCGCCTCTTCGAGGTGCTGGCGGAACATCATCTGAACGGTGACGTCCTGCGGTCCGGCGGCGCCATCAAAGACAGCCTCGGGGTCGATCTCGCCCAACAGCTCGTTGCGCAGCGCGTTGAGGTACTCGGTCGCGATCTTGCGCGTGAAGGCCGCGGCGTCGTCGGAGATGATGTCGAGGTCCGACAGCTCTTGCTCGGCGGTGCGCGTGCTCAGGCGCTCGACCGCGGCGAGCACGCCCTGGAGGTCGTCGCGCTGCTCGAGGCGGAGGCTCTCGATCAGACCGTTGTCCACCGCGATCGCGTCGTCGATGTACTGCACCGTCAGCTCGCGGAAAAGCGCGTTGCGGGTCGAGAGCACGTCGGTGATCGCCGGCTTGAGCTCGTCGTCGATCAGCGGGTTGACGCGGATCGCCGCGATCGTCGGCGGCTCGTTCAGGCGGATCAGCTTGCCCTCTTCGTCGTACTGCACGAGCGACTCGTACTCGACCTCGGGCAGCTCGCGAGGACGCGGCGCGGGGTTGGGCTGAGGACGCGGGCGGGGCGTCGGCGGCGCGACCTGCGGACGCGGCGGGGGCGTGTACTCACGCACCGGTGCGGGCTTCTTCGAGGGCGGGGGAGCGACCTGCGCCCAGGCCGGGCAGGCGATCAGGATCGCCAGCGAGGCGATCGCCACGCGGGCCCGGTGCTTGAGAACCGGCTGGAGGGTTGCGTTGATCATCGGTGCCATCGATCGATCTCCCGGTAGGGGGGTTGGCCCGCGGCCCGGCCGCTGGGGGCCCCAACTATACGGGTGAGGGCCGCCCCGGCCCGAGCGCGGCGTGGGGCCCGCGTTGCCGAGGGGTGACGAACCCCCGCCGCCGAGCCCTCACGCGGGCGCGGTTCGGGCCACCTTGGACCGCTTGGCCCCGCCTCGGCCCGATAGCCTGCGGGCATGTCCAAGACGATCACGATTCCCGAGCCCGCGAGCGTCGATCGAGCCGCCCTGGCCGCCCGCATCGCCGAGGCGGCGCTGCTCCGCGGCCGCTTCACCCTGCGCAGTGGGCGGACCTCGAGCTACTACCTCGATAAGTACCGGTTCACGACGCGGCCCGAGGTGCTGGCGCCAATCGCCGCGCTGCTCGCCGAGCGGGTCGGCTCGCTGGCCCGCCAAGCCAGCCGCGCGCCCGACCGGCTCGCGGGCGCCGAGCTCGGCGGCATTCCGCTCGTCACCGCGACCGCCTTGGCGACGGGGCTGCCCGCGGTCTTCGTCCGCAACCAGAAGAAGGACTACGGCACGGCGCAGCAGCTCGAGGGCCCACTCGAGTCGGGCGAGGCGCTCGTGCTGCTCGAGGACGTCGCCACGACCGCCGGACAAGCGGTGGAGGCGTGCGCGACCCTTCGCGCGGCCGGGGCCGAGGTGCTCGGGGTGGTGGCGGTGATCGACCGGCAGGAGGGCGCCGCCGAGACGATGGCGGAGGCGGGCATCCGGTTCGAGGCGTTGTTTACCAAGGCCGACCTGGGCGTGCGGGACGAATAGAGACCTCTGAGGCCGCATGTTCTCGGGCGTCGCGCCCGCGGCACAGACGTCGGGGGCGGGCCCACATTCGCGCGAACGCCCACCGACTCAGGGGCTTTCCCGGTCGCGTCAGCCGTTGGAACCGATTCCTTTTCCTACGACGACCTCGCGCACTTCGCGCGGCAGTGGGGAGGACTCGATGGCCCGTGCTCGTTGGAGCCTTGGCGGTATGTCTGGTGAGCCGTCGGCGCGGCGCACTCGGGCGCTCGGAGCCCCGACGTTCGAGCGCGACGCGATGGAGGCCCTGGAGCCGCGTCGCCTGCTCGCGCACGATCTTGCGATCATCGACTGGAACACGGGGCTTGGGCCGCCCGTCGAGCGCGTGATCGAGGCGACGCTCGGCGACGACGACACCCTGGTGGGCGCGCAGTACGCGCCGAGCACCGGCGCGTTCGGTCCGCCCAGCGGGTTCACGGGCGTGGGTGGCTACAGCTCGTTCGGCGCATTCGACATCGACGAGACCGGCGCGAACGAGCCCGCGCTCGACCTCGGCGCGACCTTCCGCTTCGACCAGGGCTCGTCGGCGGGATGGTTGCACGGGCTCGACACGGTGCCCGGCGGCTTCGGCGGCAACGACGCGTCCCTCCTTGTCGAGCGCTCGCTGGTGAGCGGAGACACCGCCGTGCTCAGCGGCACGTGGAACATCGTGCTCCTGGCCAACAACGCCGACTTCGGCGGCACACTCGTCGCCTACGAGGGCACGCTCACGTTCTCCGGCACCAACGCCCTGCTTCTCTCCTCCAGCCTCGGCGGCTTCGGGCTGCTCGACACGTCGTTCGGCGTGGCCGCCGGCGAGCGAGGGAAGTTCACCTTCGACGACACCACCTCCAGCAGCCAGGCCTGGGCGTACCTCAACCTGGACGCCAGCGTGCTGATCGGCGCCGACGGGGGCGTGGGCGATGGCGATGGCTTTGTGTTCGCCGCGTTCCGCTCGAGCGCGCCCGAGGTCGTCGATCCGGCGCGCCTCCCGGGCACGTACCGCCTCTCGACCGGCTACGACGTGCTCTGGGCCTCAACCCAGGGGCCCAACAACGGCGCGCTCGCCGAGCTGACCGAGCTCGTCCTCCACGCCGACAACACCTTCACCATGACCGACCTCTACCGGGACACGAGCGCCGTGACCGGCACGTGGAGCAGCGACGAGGACCGCATCGATCTGTCGTTCGACGCCACCGACAAGGGCGTGCGCACGCTCTCGCTCTTCGTGACGCCCAACGGGCGCACGCTGATGCCGTATCTCGACACGCTCTTCGGGGACGAGATCTCGCTGATCGGCGGCGTGTTCGGGCTCGGCGCCCGCGTCGATTCGGCACTGCCCCCGCCTCCGACGATCATCGATCCGGGACCGGGCGAGCCCGATCCGGGCGAGCCGGACCCAGGCGAGCCGGGCGGGGGCGAGGACCCCGGCGGCGGCGAGGGCTCGGAGGGCCAGGAGAGCCTGCCCCCGGTCGCCGAGCCGCGCGAGCCGGTGCAGGCCACGGGCCCGATCGTCGCGGGCTACGCCGACGTGGACGGCCTGGGCCGCGCGGTCGCGTTCTACCAGAACGCCCAGGGCGAGTGGTTCCGCGCTGACCTGTTCGACGCCTCGGGGCTGGACGCGCTCAGCGAGACGACGCTCATCGCGACGGGCGTCGAGACCGAGCTCGACACCATCACGGGCGAGCTCAAGGTCTTCGCGACGGTCGGCGCGCACCTATATCTCTTCAACGTCGGCGCCGACGGGGTGTGGCACGCCAACAACCTCGGCGAGCAGCTGGCGGGCGCGCTGCCCGTGGGCGGATCGATGACCGCGTTCCAGCGCGCCCGCGCGGGCGCGCTCAGCACCGACCTGCACGTGGCGGCCCTCGAC
>JBCAXI010000116.1:0-8019 GCA_038534175.1 Planctomycetota bacterium
TCCCAGCGCCAGCCCCGACGGCCCCTCGGTTCGCCCCAGCGTGCGCCTCCAGCCAAGCGCCACGCTCTTCGACATCGCCGTCCGCGGGCGCACCGTCACCAAGGGACGCACCACCGCATGGGTCGCGCGCGATCTCAACGCCAACGACTTCACCCTATTCGGCAACGTGCGCGGCCGCGCCCAATCACCCATCCGAGTCCCGGTGTTCAATCCGCCGCTCTTCCTTGGTGCCTTGCTCGCCGAACGTCTCGCCGACGATCCAGCATCGCTGCCCTCCACGCGCTTGCCGGAACACGACGAACAATTCGGCGGCGCCGAGACGATCGCCATCGTCACCACGCCCCTCGCCGACGTGGTGCACCGATGCAACAAGGTCTCGCAGAACCTCTACGCGGACGCGCTGCTGAAGCTCGTGGGGCACATCGTCTCGGGCGAGCCCGGCTCCTTCGCCACCGGCGCCGCCTCGATCCGCATGATCGTTGCAGACAGGATCGGCGCCGACGACGCGAGACAGAGCATCATCGCCGACGGCTCGGGCCTCTCGCGTGACAACCGGCTCACCGCGCGTCTGCTCGTCCGATGGCTCGCCTCGTTCGCCGAGGACGACACGCTCGGTCCAGTACTCCATGCCTCACTCCCCTCTCCCGGCGAGGGCACGCTGCGGTCCTGGTTCACCGATCGACCCTTGAGATGCGAGCTGCACGCCAAGACGGGCTATCTGCGCGGCGTACGCGCACTCTCGGGCTACCTCGTGCACGAGCCGAGCGGCCGCCGCCTCGCGTTCTCGATCATCGTCAACAACGTGCCCGCCCGCGGCGGCAGCGCCGAGGCCAAGCTGGTCGTCCAACGCATTGTCCGCGCGCTCGACGCCCATCTCGCCGCGCCGCCCGATCGCGTGGAACAGCCAGCGCCCGCGAACGCCGAGCTCGGCGGCTAGCCACCCAACCCAAACGCCGACCCACGCCCGTTCACCCCCTCGCGGATCGCGTCGGTCATCTCCAAGATCGGCGGCCACGCCCGCACGGGCTCGCCGGCGTGCGCATCGGCACCGGTCTTCGCCGTCGCGTCGAACGCCACACGCCCATCATCCGATCGAACAAGGTCGCGCCCCGCGTCGGTGTTGGCGCACCAGTGAAACAACGTCCGATCGCCATCGGTGATGTCCACATCCTCGCTCACCACTACCGTGAACGCCGGTCCACCAGCGCCAGCCGCCTCAAGCACCCGCTCGGCGATCAGGCGACCATCCCCCGGCACCGACCGGTGCACGCTGACCAACAGCCAGCCCGCGATGCCGCCGCTCGCCTCGGCGAAGCCCGCGTCGACCACACCCTCTACGCCTCGCACGCGCGATCGCAACAACCCGGCGTCGTCCGGCACCAATCGACCAGGTTCCTCAAACCCGACGCCATTCGCTTCCTCACCCGCCCACGGCCGAGTGCAGTCGAACCCCATCTTCGTCCCCGCCCCCAGCCGCGGCGCCGCGTGATCCAAGATGTCCAGCGGCCCGCGCACCGTCTCCATCGCTCGACGCGGTTCGCACCACCGCGCGCACGCCGCCATCACCGCCCGAGTGTCGTGCACGTCCACATCGTCATCCACGACAAACAAGAACTTCGTCCACGCCATCTGTCCCGCGCCCCACACCGCGTGCATCACACGCCGTGCCTGCAGCGGATACTGCTTCTTGATTCTCAGGAACGCGCAGTTGTGGAACGCGCCAAACATCGGCAGGTCGTAATCCTCGATATCTGGGATCAGCACCTTCAGCAGCGGCAAAAACAGCCGCTCCGTCGCCTTGCCAAGAAAGTAATCCTCCTGAGGCGGCAGGCCCACGATCGTCGTCGGATACACCGCGTTCTTGCGCTCGGTCACGGCACTCACGCGCACGATTGGGTACCGGTCCGGCATCGAGTAGAACCCGGTGTGATCGCCGAACGGGCCCTCGAACACCGCGTCCTCGCCCAACGGCTCGTCGGTCTCACGCGGGTCCCAGCCGATCACGCCCGCCTTGTCGCTCACCCAGCCCTCGATCACCATCTCCGCGTCCGCCGGCACCCACAGCGGCACGGTCTTGGCCCGACACAAACGGATCCCCCCACCGTTCAGGAAGCCAGCCATCAACAGTTCGCTCAGTCCCGGCGGCAACGGCGCGGTCGCGGCGTACGGCAGCACGCTCGGACCGCCCAGCGCAATCGCGACCGGCATCGGCTGGCCCAGCTTCTTCCAGCTTCGCCAGTGCGCGGCGCCGTCGTGGTGCATGTGCCAGTGCATCGCCACACGATCGCGCCCAAGCAGCTGCACCCGATACATGCCGATGTTGTGCGACTTCGGCTTGGGGTCATCCCGATCATCGGCGTGGATCGTGTGGATCCCCGCCAGCGTGATGTACCGCCCCCGGTAGAGCCGATCCCACTCGTCGCCTCGCTCGATCTCATCGACACCGTTGTTTACGTCCGCCGGATACCCAACCGATGCATAGTCGCCATCCAACGGCCAGCACCGCAGAATGGGCCATGAGCGCAGGTCAATGTCGGCGCCCGTCCGCACGATCTCCTGGCACGCCCCCGGACGACGCATGCGCTTGGGCGCGGTGTTCTTGAGCACCGGCAAGAACTGCTTGGCCTTCTGAAAGATCTCGCCCAAGCCACGTGGCGGCTCAGGCTTGGCGAGCATGCCGATCGTCTCGGCGAGCGACTCCAGCCCATCGCCTCCCCACCGCTGGCTCCCCATCGCCATCTCCATGCGCCGATACGAGCCGAACGCATTGATCAGGAGTGGGCGATCCGCGCCCTCCACGTTGGTGAACAGCAGCGCTTTCCCGCCGCGGTCGTGGAAGCGAGGATCGTTGCGTTGCGTGGCCCCGGCCGGCAGATTCGGAGCCGCCGACTTGCTCATGCGATCGGCGATCTCCGAGATCTCGAGTATCGGCGAGACGGACGCGTCGATGCACACGAGCTCGCCCGCCTGCTCGAGTGCCGTGATGAACGATGCGAGGTCGCGGTACATTGCGCGGCAGCTTATGACAGACCCGACTTCCAAACCCTGGGGCGAGCCATCCGGCTCGACCCCCGACGCGTTCAAGGACGTCCCGAACGCCGCGGCCGCGGCCAAGGTCCGCGATTGGCCCGCTTACTTCGCCAAGGTCGAGGGCAAGCCCGCCCGGGAGACCCTCACCGACACCGTCGCCGCGTTCGCCGCAGAGCGCCTCCCGGACGCAGCTTCGGTTCCACCACTTGCGATCGATCTCGGCTGCGGCTCCGGACGCGACACGCTCGAACTCCTCCAAGCCGGTTGGCGCGTCCACGCGATCGACGGGCACCCCGAGGCCCTCGCCCGATTGCTCTACCAGCCGTCACACGCGCCGACGCCCCGGCTGACGATCCAGCACGCGACGTTCGAGCAGATCCAGTCCCTGCCGCCGTGCCGATTGCTCAACGCGAGCTTCGCGTTGCCGTTCTGCCCGCCGCGGGCCTTCGAGCGTCTGTGGTCGATCGTGCGCACCAGCCTCCTCCCAGGCGCCCGATTCGCCGGCCAGCTGTTCGGCGACCGCGACTCGTGGTCGATCATCGAGGATCGCTCCCACTTCACACGGGCCGAGGCCGAGGCCTTGCTCGACGGACTCGAGATCGAGCACTTCGTCGAGGAAGAACGCGACGGGCAGGACGCGAGCGACAACCACAAGCATTGGCATGTCTTTCATATCATCGCCCGCAACCCCCACCCTTGACGCAACCCCGCTCGTTCCGAACCCAATACCCTCCCATCTATGACCGCTCTGAATTCACCAGATCTAGCCATCGATCTCCGCGGCGTCGCGAAGACCTACAAGGGAAGGGTCCACGCCCTTCGAGGCATCGACCTCACGGTTCAGGCCGGCGAGGTGTTCGGCCTGCTCGGGCCCAACGGCGCCGGCAAGTCCACGCTCGTCAAGATCCTCATGAAGGTCATCCGCCCCTCCAAGTGCCAGGGCGCGATGCTGGGCAAGCCCGTCGGGCACAGTCCCACACTCGCCCGCGTCGGCTACCTGCCCGAGCACCATCGGTTCCCGCCGTACCTCACCGGACGCCAGGTCGTGGACCACTACGGGCGCCTACTGAATGTGCCGCCAAAGCGACGCCGCCAACGCACCGATGAGCTGCTCGACTTTGTCCACATGCGCGAGTGGGCCGACCAGAAGGTGGGCAAGTACTCCAAGGGCATGCGCCAACGCGTCGGACTCGCCCAGTCGCTCGTCGCTGATCCCGATCTCGTGCTTCTCGACGAGCCGACCGACGGCGTCGACCCCCTCGGACGTCGCGAGATCCGCGACATGCTCAAGACCCTCAAGGACCGCGGCAAGACCGTCTTCCTCAACTCGCACTTGCTCAGCGAGCTCGAGATGGTCTGCGACCGCGTCGCAATCCTCGTCAAAGGACAGGTCGCCACGCAGGGCACGATCGACGAACTCACCGCCGACCAGCGGCGATTCGAGATCCGCCTCGCCGACGCCGAGGAGCACGCCGCCCGTGAGGCGCTCGCGTCTCGGTTGGCGTCCGCCGACGGCGCTTTGGGCGCACTGCCCTCGGGCGACGCGGTGCTCTGGGATACCGACCGCCTGATCGTGGGAACGACCGACCCGCGAGCGGTCCAGCCGCTGATCGACGCGCTGCGCGACGCGCGGCTGACGATCGCCTCGGTCTCGCCGCACAAACCGAGCCTGGAGGACCTGTTCATGCAGGCCGTGGGCGGCGACGGGCAGGGACACGTCCACGACAATCCCGGCGCCGATCGGCCCGGCAAGCCCCGGAAGGCGGCCCGATCGTGATCCTCCGCCAGACCTTGGCCATCCTGCTCGACCAGTACCGCGAGCTCAGCGCCAAAAAGCTCTTCTGGATCACCATGATCCTCTCACTGATCGTCGTGGCGATCTACGGCTCGTTCGGCATCAACGAGAGAGGCCTCACCTTCTGGCACTTCCAGATGGTGGAAAGCGACTTCAACAGCGATCTCATCGCGCCCGGCCTGCTCTACAAGTTCATCTTCGCGAACCTCGCGGTGCCCATCTGGCTCACGTGGATCGCGACCATCCTCGCGCTCATCAGCACCGCGTCGATCATCCCCGACTTCATCGCCGGCGGGTCCATCGAGCTCGCGCTCTCCAAGCCCATCGGTCGCTGGCGACTCCTGCTCACCAAGTTCTTCAGCGGACTCCTGTTCGTCACGCTGCAGGTCGGCGCGTTCGCGCTGGCCAGCTTCATCGTCATCGGCGTGCGCGGCAACGACTGGGAGTGGCGCATCTTCCTGGCCATCCCGATCGTGGTGGTCTTCTTCAGCTACCTCTTCGCATTCGCCGTCTTCTTCGGACTGCTCACACGCTCGACCCTCGCGTCGCTCATGCTCACGGCCCTCGTCTGGGTTCTGCTCTTCGCGGTGAACGTGGCCGACGGCATCCTCGTCGGGCTCGCCGAGTCTCGCGGGCTCGAGCGCGATATCTACTCCAAGCGTGTCGAGCTGCGAGAGGGCGCCGCGGTCAGAGAGTGGCGCCGACAGCTCGGCGCGGGCGAGATCGAGGGCGACGCCGAGAGCCCGCCCGAGGGCGACGCGCTCGACGCGTTCAACCCGCTGCTCGACGACGCGAAGGAGGGCCTGGCCGATCGCACCCGCGCGTTCGAGACACAGAACCGCTGGGCAAACCGCATCATCCTGGCCAAGACGATTCTGCCCAAAACCAGCGAGACAATCGGTCTGCTCAACCGCAACCTCATCTCGCTCGATGAGCTCACACAGTTCTTCCCCTCCAACGATGACGAAGATGAAGCGATCGAGGAGGACGAGATCATCGCCAAGCGAGCCGCCGCCCTCGGCACGGTTCGGATCCGACAGGGCGAGCAGGACGCACTGCGCGACGCCCGCGTGCAAGAACGGTTCCGTAATCGGTCCGACCTGTGGGTGCTGGGCACCTCGCTCGGGTTCGAGGCCGCCCTGCTCGCGCTGAGCGGCTGGATCTTCTCGCGACGAGACTTCTAGCCGTCCGACAAGCGCCCGAGCTCGCGTCCTCGGTCCCGAGCCGCCACAACGGCTCGTCCGATCACGCCCATCACGTCACCCCTGTCGAATGTCTCAATGGCCGCCGCGGTGGTGCCGCCCTTGCTCGTGACCCGCGCCCGCAGCGTCGGCGCGTCCTCGTCCGAGGCCTCGAGCAACGAGGTCGAGCCGATCACCGTGCCCTCGGCGAGTCGGCGTGCCGACATCGCGTCAAATCCCACGTCCAGAGCCGCACGCGTGAGCGCCTCCACGAGGTAGAACACATACGCGGGCCCCGATCCCGCGACCGAGGTGAACGCGTCGATCATCGGCTCATCGAGCTCGAATATATCGCCGAGCGCCGCAAACAAGCGCCGAGTGAGGTCGGCCTCCTCGGGAGCCACGTCCGGCGCGAACGACATCGCCGTCAGCCCCCGCGACACCTGCGCCGGCGTGTTGGGCATCAGCCGGACGTACGCGTGCCCAGCACCAAACGACGACGCCAGCGACGAGATCGGCGTGCCCGCGAGAATCGATACGACCACGAGCCGCGGTGCCGATCGCATCAACGAACCGACATCTTCCACGACCCGCCCCAACATCTGTGGCTTCACGGCCAGCATCACCTGCGCCAAACCGCCCGCGTTGGCCCACGTCACGATGTCAGATCCAGGCTCGAACGTCACGACTCCGTGCTCGGCGAACAGCGACCGCCTGGACTCTGTGGGGTCCGAAACGCCCACCTCTGAAGCACTCAAGATGCCCGAGCGCACGCCGCCCAGCACGATCGCCTCGGCCATCGCGCCGCCACCGATGACCGCCAGTCGCCGTCTCGAATCACCCATCCAAGCACAATACCGAACGAGCTACAATCCCACTCCAAATCGGTCCCATCAACGCGGGCCCAACCAATACCGATGGAGCGGCGGCATGAGCACCTTCTATCAACTCGACTTCGAGAGCCCTCTGCGCGCCATCGATCGCGAGATCGAGGCGCTCGAGTCAGAGCGTGATGACGCGGGCGAGGGCGCCGACCTGCAAGCCCTGCGCACCCAGCGATCCGCACTCCTCGCCGAGCTCTACACCGATCTCAGCCCGTGGGACACTGTTCGCGTCGCCCGGCACCCCGCCCGCCCGCAGACGCGCGACTACATCGGGCGCATCTGCCGAGACTTCGTCGAGCTGCACGGCGACCGACGCTTCGGCGACGACCCCGCCCTTGTGACCGGCTTCGCGCGCATCGGCTCGCACAAGGTCCTCATCGTCGGACACCAGAAGGGCCGAACGACCCAAGAAAAGCTCGCCTGCCACTTCGGCTGCGCCCACCCCGAGGGGTATCGCAAGGCGCTCGCAAAGATGCAACTCGCCGAGAAGGGCAACCTGCCGATCGTCACGCTCGTGGACACGCCCGGCGCGTTCCCGGGAATCGGCGCCGAGGAGCGAGGACAGGCCGAGGCGATCGCCGTGAACCTCCGCGAGATGAGCCGCCTGCGCACGCCCATTGTCAGTGTCGTCATCGGCGAGGGCGGCTCGGGTGGAGCCCTGGGCATCGCCGTGTCCGACCGCGTCGCGATGCTCGCCCACGCGTGGTACTCCGTCATCAGCCCCGAGGGCTGCGCCGCGATCCTCTGGAAGCAGGCCAACGAGCAGACCAATCGCTCGGCCGCCGACGCGCTGCACCTCACCGCGCGCGACAACCTCAAGCTGGGCATCATCGACTCGGTGATCGACGAGCCGGTCGGCGGCGCCCACCGCGAGCCGGACCACGCCGCCGACGCGCTCTCCCGCTGGGTGGTCTCACAGCTCGATGAGCTCGCGCGGCTGGATCCGGGCGTTCTGGTCGACCAGCGATACGAACGATTCCGACGCATGGGCGCCTACACCGAGCCCGAAGCGCCCCAGCCAGCGTCGGAATCCGAGCCCTCCGCGACCCAGCAGGCCACCTGAGGCCCCCTCCGGCATGCTTGGCCCACGTGCGCTTTGACACAGCCACACTTTGACGCTGGCGCGTCT
>JBCAXI010000117.1:0-8008 GCA_038534175.1 Planctomycetota bacterium
ACCCGGTCGAGGCCGCGCTCATCGAGGCCGAGCGGCTCGCCCGAGGCACGGCGCCCGAGCCGGGTGATCCCAAGGCGTCCATCGAGCGACTGCGTCAAGCGGTGTCGGAGAACGACTTCGACCAACGCGTGGTGTCGGCGCTGGTTCGCCGCCTGCTGGATCGCGGCGACCAAGAAGAGGCGCGCATCGAGCTCGCCCGCGGGCTGGAGCGCAACCCGGACAGCAGCGTGCTCCAGCGGCTGGACCGCGTTGTGTCCGCCGAGGATCCGACCGACGCCCTTCTCGCCTTGATCGAGGAGTCGGACCGGACGCCGCTTCAGAAGGCCATGACCCGGTACGAGATCCTGCTGAACAACGGGCGGATCGCCGAGGCGGAAACGGCGCTCGAGGAGGCCGAGGCGGCCGACCCCAACGACCCGCAGGTCATCGAGCTGGCGTTCGTTCGCGCTGTGGCGCGGGGCGACCGCGAGCGGGCCGCCGATCTCGCGAAGCGAGCGACGGACACGAACTCTGACACCGTG
The DNA here is from genome assembly GCA_038534175.1 of Planctomycetota bacterium. GTDB lineage: Bacteria > Planctomycetota > Phycisphaerae > Phycisphaerales > UBA1924 > JBCBZM01. The sequence continues at coordinate 522 of JBCAXI010000117.1, forward strand.
GACGGCCTGACCTATCGGGCCCGTCTGCAGATGATCGACGGCAACACCGAAGAGGCCGTGGCTCTGCTCGAGCAAGCGCTGGAGGCCGACTCGAACAACCCAATCGCGTGGCGCCTGCTCGGACGGACGCACCTGATCGCGAACCGAGCCAACGACGCCCTGAGCGCGTTCCAGCGGGCGCTCGGCATTCGCCCGGACGACATCGGCACGGCGACCGAGCTCGTGCGCACGCTGGTGAACCTGGGACGGACCGAGGAGGCGCTGACGGTGGCCCGCGAGCGTGAGCCGTTCGGGCGCACGTCACCCTCGTTTGTTCAGCTCTGGCTCGGGCTCGAGGCGAGCGTGGGCGATCGCGAGCTGGCGCGAGATCGACGCGAGCAGCTGCTGGATCTCTACCCCGAGGATCGGTCGAACCGCGCCTCGCTGGCGCGTATCTACATGGACCTCGGCCAATGGGACGACGCGCGGCGGATGATCACCGATCTTCGAGAAGAAGCGGACGCTGTCGGGCTCGTGGGGCTCGAGGCCGAGTGGCACGCAGCGCAGAACGACATGCAGGCCGCGCAGAACGCGTACGCCGAGTACATCATCGACCAGGACCCGAGCACGCTGGACTCGCGTCCGTTCTTGGCGATGGGGCGCTTCCTGCTCTCTCGCAACATGTCCAACCAGGGCCTCGCGGCGCTGCGTCAGGCCCAGCAGTATCAGGATCCGGAGTTCCGCGAGGCGGACCGGGCCCTGGGCGCCGCGTTCATGGAACAGAACCGCTTCGCGGACGCGATCGAGCCGCTTCGGGCGGTGATCGACGCGCCGGGGGACGCGGACAAGACCGACGCGCGGCGTCGTTTGGCCGAGGCGTATCTGCGCGCCAACCAGCTCGACGCCGCGGCGAGCGAGCTCGACGCGTTGTCGCAAGACGACCCGCGGAACGTGACCAACCTGATGCTGCAGGCCGAGGTGGCGCGACTGCAAGAGAAGCTGCGCGAGGCCGAGGAACTGCTCAATCAGGCCGTGACCATCCAGCCGGAGAACCCTGTGATCTTCGTGCAGCGCGCCCAGGTGCTCGCCGAGCAGCCGGGACGCCGACAGGACGCGTACGCCGACCTCGACGAGGCGCTGCGGATCCGGCCGGGCTACTCCGACGCGCTGCAGTACATGGCGCAGCTGCTCTACGCGGACGGCCGCGAGGACGACGCGATCGAGCGACTCAAAGAAGCCGTCGCGGCGAACCCGGGCATGACGGACCTCACCTACCGGCTGGTCAACGAGTTGCTCCGCCAGAATCGCAGCGGCGAGGCGATGCAGACGGCCGAGCGCTCGATCGAGCTTCGGCCTCGCGATCTGCAGCGCAAGCTCACGTTCGCGCGCCTTTTCCAGCAAGTCAGCGATTGGGAGCGCAGCTCGGAGCTGCTCTCGCTCGCGTGGGACCAGTCGGGCCAGGTCATGGTCGGACGCGCCTACGTGGATTCGCTGCTGACGCAGAAGCCCCCCCGCGCCCGCGAGGCTCGGCGGGTGCTGGGCGAGCTGGCAGAGATGACCGATATCACGCAAGACGCTCGCATGCTCTCGCAGCGCGCGATGGCGTTCCGCCAACTGGGCAACCGGGAGCAGGCCGCGACAGACGCGCAGTCGGCGTTTGACCTCGTGTGGGAGAGCGCCGACACCAACCCGCGGGCGCTGATTGTCTGGCTCGGCTGGACGACGCAGATTTTTGAGGATCCTGACCCGGACGATCTGATCGATTTCCTGTCCAAAATGGAAGAGGGCCGGCGTGACCGCAACCCGCGTCAGGGCGCGTGGATCCGGCTGCTGCGCGGGCGGGCGCTCGTCTCGCGGGAGGATCGCCGCAGCACAGGCATCGACCTGCTTTCGGGGCTCGTGAGCGAGGATGTGGACCCGACCGTCACGCTGGTGGCGAACCGCTCGCTCGCGGGGGCGTACTACGAGGCGAAGGATTACGAGGCGGCGGTGGATCGCTGGCGCCAGGTGCTGCAGACCAATCCGAGCGATTGGGAGTCGGCGAACAACATGGCGTTCGTGCTCACGGCCTATCTCGATCGGCACGAGGAGGCCGCCGAGTCCGCCGAGATGGCGTTGAACCTCCAGCCGGAGAATCCCCAGGTGCAGGACACGTTGGCGCTGGTGCGCATTCACCAAGGCCAGTTCGAGGAGGCCGACCGCCTGCTCGCCCGCGCCCTGGCGAGCAGCCAGCAGGCCCCGATCACCAGGCTGACCGCGCTCATCCACCGCGGCCGAGCCAAGCTGGGCATGGGCGAGGTCGATAACGCCCGTCGGATGGCGCAGGACGCGGAGGCTCTGTTGCAAAACTTCGAGTCGGCGCCGTCGTCGCTCACGGACCAATTGGAAACCCTGAAGCGTGAGATCGATTCACGCTAAGTCCCTGAAGAACCGACCCCACAAGATCCGGCATCCGAGCCATAACAAGGCTCTGGCGCCGGGAATCAAGGCGAGCGGCACGGCTTATCGGAATCGCTCGCCAGCCAACCAGTCCCAGGCCGGCGCGCGGACGCGCCAGCGTTCCCGGCCGCACACGAGAGCAGATCGACCACCATGTCACAGGCGCCCACACCGCGACCGCCCATGCCCAACTCGCCTCGCCCGAGCGCTCCGAGCGCTAACTCGGGGGCTCTCGGCGCGGTCCAGATCGACCCGGTCAAGCTGCTCCGGAAGTACTTCTGGGTGATCGCTGCAACGGGCGTCTTCTCGATCGTGCTAGGCGTGGTGGCTCATCTGGCGCTCGCGCGATTCGCGCCGTCCTTCCGCTCGAAGGCCCTGTTCGAGATTGTCGCCATCAAGAAGAGCATCGCCGACCCCGGCGGCGGCAACACGAACAACCAGGAGCTCGAGCGCTTCATGGGCACGCAGGCCGCGCTCATGATGCACGAGCGCATCCTCGAGACCGCGGTCACGCACCCGCAGCTCAACAGCCGCGCGCCCTCGTTCCACAAGAAGTACTTCGTCGGTGGCGCCATCGACACACAGGAGGCGATCAAGGACCTCCAGGGACGAACGAGCGCTCGCCCACTGCCCAAGACCGACCTCATCGAGCTCTCGGTCTCGTACGGCAACCCGGTGGAGGCCACCGAGCTGCTGCGTCTCGTGCGGGAGTCGTACCAGCAGAGCCGCGAGAACCAGGTCAACATCGATTCGTCCGAGCAGCGACGCATCCTCCGCGAGCTGCGCGACACGTCGGACCAGGAGATCCTGCGACTGCAGGACCAGCGCGACCGCGTCGTCCGTGAGTCCGAGTACGACACGCTCGAGGACCGCACGAGCGAGGCCGGACGCACGATCGCACGTCTCACCGAGGAAACCCTCGACCTGACCGTGAACCTCGAGGGCCTGCGAGAGCAACTCGCGGAGATGCAGCGCCAGCTCACGCGCGACGCGGGCATCGAGTTCGGCGACGACCTCATCGAGCGATCCGAGCAGAACCCACGCGTCGCGAATCTGCGGCAGCAGATCGACTCGCTGGAGACCGGCCTGCGCACGTTCCGCGAGCGCGGCTTCTCCGACCAGCACCGCGATGTGCAGCAGATCCACGCCACGATCGCCGCGACGAACCAGCGTCTCGAGCAGACGCGCGGCGAGGTGCTCGAGCAGCTCTTCATGGGCCAGGTCGAGACCACGCGCCGATTCATCGCCCAGTTCGAGGCCCAGCAGGCCAATCTGCAGACCGACCTTGACGAGGCGCGCACCAAACGCAACGGGCTCGTCCGCCTCGCGAGCCAGGTCGACGACATCACCCGCACGATCGCGACGCTGACCGAGCGTCGCGATCGATACGACAGCGATCTCGCGAACCTCTCAGCGCTGATCCAGTCCGAGGCTCAGGTGCGCATCGAGCTTGCCCAGCAGGAGCGCATCCCCGACGGGCGTGCGTTCCCGCGGCTGACGGTGATCGTGCCGGTGGTCGTGCTGCTGATCTGCGGCTCGGTCGGCGGGTTGATTCTGCTCCGCGAGGTGCTCGACCAGCGCATCAAGAGCCCCGCCGATGTCGCGATGATTCCCAAGGCCCGCGTGCTCGGCCTGCTGCCCATCGCCAGCGAGGACGTCAACCAGATCACTCAGGTCGAGACGGTCTTCCGCGACTACCCGCGGGGCGTGCTCGCCGAGGCCGTGCGACAGATCCGCTCGGTGGTCTCCAAGCGCGTCAACAAGGCGGGGCACAAGTCGATCGTGGTGGTGCCCGCCTCGCCCGGCTCGGGCGCGACGTCTGTCGTGTGCAACCTCGGACTCGCGACCGCGGCGACGCACACCCGCACGCTGCTGATCGACGCCAATTTCCGCCGACCCGCGCTGCACGCGGTCTTCGATCTCCGCGACGGCCCGGGCCTCGCCGATGTGCTGTCGGGCGGCGTGCCGTTCGACCAGGCGGTGCAGCCATCGGGCTCGAGCGAGCTCGACGTGATGACGGTCGGTTCGGCCGAGAGCCGCCAGTTCGAGCTGCTCGCAACGCCCAAGTTTGCCGAGGTCGTCGCGCAGGCGACCGCCGGGTACGACCTGGTGATCGTCGACGCCCCGCCCGCGGTGGTTTCGGGCGATGGCGTCGCGATGGCCCAGCGATGCGACGCGTCGATCCTCGTCGCCCGCGCGCACAATGAGAAGCGAGGCATGATCGCACGACTTCGCAATGAGCTCGAAGAGACCAGGGCCGAGCTGCTCGGCGTGCTGGTGAACGCCGTGCGCGCGGCCGCGGGCGGCTACATGAAGGACAACATCCGCCTGAGCAAGAAGTACCAGTCTGGCGAGGCCATCGGCGGCTCGATCGATCGCGACGCCGAGAAGCGCAAGCTCGCGACCGCCGCCGCCGGCGACGACGACTGAGCCTGCCATGCCGCCCCACGCGGACGATCGCAAGCCAGCGACTCCGTCCGGGTCGGTGCGCGCGCTCGTCACGGGCGGAGCCGGATTTATCGGCTCGCATCTCGTTGAGCGACTGGTCGAGAGCGGGTGCGAGATCGTTGTGGTCGACGACCTCTCCACCGGCAGGCTAGAGAATCTTAACGCCGTGCGAGATCGCGTCGGGTTCATCAAGGCCGATCTTCGTGACGGGCTGCGCGAGCTCGCGGGAGAGCGGTTCGACGAGATCTATCACCTTGCCGCGGCGGTGGGCGTGCAGCGCGTGCTCGACGACCCGATCGCGGCGGTCGAGACCAACGTCGAGACCACGGCGGCCGTCCTCCGATTCTCGCACCACTCCGGCCAGACGCGTGGGGATCGCCCCATCACGCTGATCGCCTCGAGCAGCGAGGTCTACGGCAAGCCCACCACCGAGGTGTTCAGTGAGGAGAACGACGTTCTCTACGGCCCCACCTCCGCGACGCGATGGTCCTACGCGCAGACCAAGGCGCTCGACGAGTACCTCGCGATGGCGTACGACCAGATGCGCGATACGCCGACCGTGACCGCACGGTTCTTCAATACCGTCGGGCCTCGGCAAGTCGGGGACTACGGCATGGTGCTCCCGCGGTTTGTCGCCGCCTCGCTTCGTGGCGAGTCGATCGAGGTCTACGGCGACGGGCAGCAGAGCCGCTGCTTCTGTGATGTTCGTGACGTTGTCGAGGCGTTGCCACGCCTCGTTCGGACGCCCCACGCGCACGGACGCGTGTTTAATCTCGGCGCCGATCGCCCGATCTCAATCGTGGATCTGGCCGAGACCGTGCGTCGCGTGCTCGGCTCTACTGCTCCGATTCGGTTCCGGTCGTATGAAGAGGTCTACGCGCCCGGCTTTGAGGACCTGCGGCGTCGGCGCCCGGATCTGGCCCGCGTTCGCGAGGAGATCGGGTTCGAGCCGAAGATCGACATCGAGCGCACCATCCGAGACCTTGCCGAGGAGATCCGCGGCCGCGAGGCGGCTAGTCTGCGCGCCAGCAGCACGGAGCCCTCCGCGTGATCGCATCGCTCATCGCCAGCCCGTTCGCGACCGACACCGCCATGGGTGATCGCGTGCGCTCGCTGGGCGAGCGCATCGGGCGACTGTCCGAGGAGCAACGCACGCTGGCCGAAGCGCTCGACGCGCCGGAGGTCGTGCAGACCGCCTCGCGGCTGGACACCTTTCACGGGTACATGCCCGTGCTGATCGTGTCGTTCGTCGTGTCGCTCATCGCCACGCCCATCATGCGCAAGCTCGCGATCGCGAACGGCGTGGTCGATCGCCCCAACGACGCGCGCAAGATCCACCGCGTTCCGGTCGCATATCTCGGCGGGGTGGCGGTGTACGTCGGCATCATGGCGGGGATCTTCCTGAGCTACGTGGCGCTGCGAGCGCCTGAAGATCTTCTGCTCAGCTTCCACGAGACCGCGCACCTCAACGTCGATCTGCTCAACGCGCCCGTGCCGATCTCGATTCTGCTGGGCATGACGATCATCATGCTCTGCGGGCTCGTTGACGACGTCGTTGGCATCAGCCCTCGCATCAAGATCGCGGGCCAGCTCTTTGCGGCCGCCGCGCTCGCGTACGAGGACGTCGGCGTGCGTCTCGCCGGCGGGGTCATGGCGCCCATCGGCGCCTGGATCGGCAACCAGGATCTGACCTGGACCTGGGATCCGGGCGTCCAGATCCCGCTGCTCGGCTCGGGCCAGATCGAGTTCGACCTGATCTACTGGACGGGTGCCGCGATCATCGCGGTCTTCGTCCTTGGTGCGTGCAACGCCTCAAACCTGATCGACGGGCTCGACGGCCTTCTGACTGGCGTGACATCGATCGCGACCATCGGGTTGCTGGTCGTTGCGCTCTCGCTCGCGGCGCAGGACGACGGCCCCCGCGATACGCAACGTGTCGTGCTCTGCCTCGCGGTGCTCGGGGCGTGCCTCGGTTTCCTTCCACACAACTGGAATCCCGCGTCGATCTTTCTGGGCGACGCCGGCTCTCTGCTGCTCGGCTTCTGCACGATCGTGATCGTGCTCACGCTGGGCGACACCGCCAAGACCCACCTCGTGTTCGCGGGGCTCATGATCTACGCGATTCCGATCATTGACACGATTCTGGCGATCGTGCGACGGAAGATGGCCGGCAAGAGCATCTCCGACGCCGACGACCAGCACCTGCACCACATGCTCAAGCGGGCGCTCGGTGTCCGCGGCGCGGTCGGGGCGATCTACGCCATGGGATGCACCTTCGCGGCGATCGGTGTGCTGCTGAGCGACAGCCGTGCCCGGGTGAGCTACGCCCTCGCACTGCTCTTCGCGTCGTACATCGCGGTGTTGGCGACCAAGGCGGCGCGGAAGGCGCACCTCGAGGCCGACATGCAGCGTCGTCTGGAGCGAGAGCCGGCGGACCAGTCGCCCAGCGAGGACGAGGCCGAGCCCGCCGAGGCACAGCCGGTCGCGAACGCCTAACGCTACACTCGTCCCCATGGACGGAACCGATTCCTCGGGCCGGCACGGAGGCGACGCCCAGACAGCCGCCAATCAGGCCAACGGGTCGTCACAGCGTGTGGTCGCCCTCATGAACCAGAAGGGCG